>DTUW01000024.1 GCA_012963895.1 Campylobacterales bacterium
CACTTTCGCAATTTTTTCTTTCTTTCTTAACTTCAACACTAATTAGCAAATCCAACATTTCATCTGTAACCACATACAACTTTTTCTCTTGTGGCAAATCAATTACCAATCTCCCAAGTCTTTCGGCAAGTAATTTAGTAATTAGAGCCTTTGGAGATGTAAGCAGGTCTTTCAAATTTGCTTTAAAAGTCTTAATTTTTAAAGAGTTCTCGTTGCTAATTTTAATACCTCCTCCAAATCTATTGTTCCCTCATAGAAAGCTTTTCCAACAATTACCCCCGCTATCTTTCCAGACTTTTTCGCTCTCTCAATATCTGAAATATCTCTAACTCCACCACTGGCAATTGTAGCTACTCCACTGGCTTCTGCAATTGCTTCTGTAAATTCTATATTCAACCCCGATAGAGTTCCATCTCTACCAATATCGGTGCATATAATAGCTTCTACCCCTCCATCTCCAAACTCTTTTGCAAGAGTGGTAGCCTCAATTTTGGAAACATCAGCCCAGCCCTCAACTGCCACATATCCATCAATAGCATCTATACCAACTACGATTGGATATTTCTTAGCCATCTCTTTTACAAATGAGGGATTTCTTTGAGCAATAGAACCTAGTATTACTCTATCTATTCCCAAATCTATATATCTCTGAATAGTAACCTCATCGCGAATACCGCCACCAAGTTCAATTTTCAGATTTGTAGATTTTCGTATCTTCTCAATCTGTTCCAAATTCTTGGGTTCGCCGGCAAAAGCTCCGTTCAAATCTACAATATGGAGCCATTTAGCCCCCATCTCTTCAAACCGTTTAGCCAATTCCCAGGGAGTGTTGCTGTATATCTTAGCACTCTCCATAACCCCTTTTGTGAGTCGGACAGCCAAACCATCTTTCAAATCGATTGCAGGAATAATATCCATAGATAGCTCCAAATCTAGAATAGGAAATTTAGACCCATGAAAAATGCATTCATACCTTTAAATGGTTCAATATCGTCTTCTCCATTCTCTCCCATCTCTGTTCGATTTACACTATCCAAAACTGAATCGTTTCTATATACTTGTCGGTATCCAAATTCGAAAAATGAGTCGCTTCTATTGTGGAATGGATTGAGGCGGACTGGGAAAATAAGACCAAATTCATATCCTAAAAATAGTTGGTATTGAGAGAGGTATTCGTTGTATTTGTCTTTTAATATCTCTTCTGAATAGTGGAACTTATCAACAACTGCCACCCCATTCACATAAAAAGAGATGTCATAATCTTCACTAATAGTAAAGACAGGACCTAAACCGAGAGATAGAAGGTCTTCATTGTAGTTTTTGTCATCGCTCTCTATCGAAAATGTGAAATGTTGGTAATCCATATAAACTAGAATATTATCAGTTAAAAGTCCCGTTTTAATACCGAACGATACATAGCTATCGTCGTCAAGATTGACCGACGGGTCTTCGAGTTTCCCACTACTTGCTAATATCCCTACAAAGTGGTTACCAATTCCAAAGAGAGAGCTAACCGATATTACTACTGCCAATATTATCTTTTTCACATCAATTCCTAATAAGGGTATTAATCACTAAATCAATCGTCATATTTTATATTATGTTTATTCCAAACCTGTTTGGAAATTATATATCAAATGGTATAAAATTGTTTTATCTATATTGAGAAAGGGAACGAGTTGAGATTTTCAAAAGCCTATATACCGACATCAAAAGAGAGTCCAAATGATGCCACTTTGGCAAGTCATATACTTCTAATCAGAGCTGGATATATTCAGAGTGTAGCAAGTGGGTTATATAATCTCCTACCTCTTGGAAAAAAACTATTAGAAAATATTATCAAAATTGTCAGAGAAGAGTTGGACAAGGCGGGTTGTCAAGAGGTTGAATTGTCTTTTGTTACCCCTGCTGAACTTTGGGAAGAGAGCGGACGGATAAATAAGTTTGGAAAAGAGCTACTGCGATTTAGAGATAGAAAAGATAACCTTTTTGTCTTAGGTCCAACTCACGAAGAGATGATGGTTAATCTGATTCGTAATAATGTTACAAGTTACAAACAGCTACCACTAAATCTATATCAGATAAAGACCAAATTTAGAGATGAAGCTCGACCACGATTTGGATTGATGAGGGCGAGGGAGTTTGTAATGAAAGATGGATACTCTTTCCACTCATCTGATGAAGATATGAAAAGAGAATTTCAACTAATGGAAGAGACATATAGAAAGATATTCCAACGACTCGGATTGGATTTCCGGGTAGTTGAAGCTGATAGCGGAGCTATTGGAGGGAGCGGTAGCAAGGAGTTTATGGTTCTTGCTGATAGCGGTGAAGATACCTTAGTTGTCTGTCCATCTTGTCAATATGGAGCAAATATAGAAACAGCTAAACGGGCTAAGGTGCCAGAGCCTGAACCTGTTGAGATGAACTTTGGTAAGTTCTATACTCCAAATCTGAAAACTATCGAAGAGTTATCCCAATTTTTCCATATTGACCCCTACTTTTTCGTTAAAGCGGTAATAAAAAAGGCTATCTATGAAGATGGTTCTGATGAGGTAGTAGTCTTCTTTGTTCGCGGTTCTGATGAACTTGAAGAGACTAAGGCGATAAACTCGATTGGAGCATTGGAGCTACTCGACACCTCATCGGAAGAGTTAGAAAAAGTCGGCTTAGTAGCTGGATTTGTAGGATTTATAGACTTGCCAAAGAATATCCGAGCAGTTTTCGATATTGAATTAGAAGATAGCGAAAATCTTATTACAGGAGCTAATGAAGTAGATTATCACTATGTAGGAGCTAAACTGGATTTACCTAATATCTCATTTGCAGATATAGCAAAAGTTCGAGAGGGGGATATGTGTCCAACTTGTGGAGGCAGATTGGAATATAGAAAAGGGATAGAAGTTGGGCATATCTTCCAACTCGGAACTACCTATTCCGAAAAGTTAGAAGCCAATTTTTTAGACCAACAAGGAAAATCTCACCCAATCGTCATGGGAACTTATGGAATTGGAGTAAGTCGATTGATTTCTGCAATTGTTGAGCAGTCTCATGATGATAGGGGTATTGTTCTGCCAAAGGAGGTAGCTCCATATAGGCTCAATATTCTAATTTCCAATATCAAAAATAGCGATGAGGTGGAGCTGGGAGAGAAGATATACAACCATTTCCAAAGCTTAGGAGTTCCTGTAATTTTGGACGATAGAAAAGAGAGATTCGGATTCAAAATTAGAGATGCTGAATTGATAGGCTTTCCATACACCCTAATTATTGGCAAATCCTTAAAAAATGGAGAGGTTGAAATACTCCATAGAAAAGAAAATCGAAAAGAGAAGATAGCAATAGACAAGGTAATTGAGAGAGTAGAAGAATTGGTAGTATGATATATTTTCTAATATACCTACTTATTGAAACTCTGGTATCTGTTGAAATCGCCTCCCGGATTGGGGGGTTGAATACCTTCTTTGAGATAGTTATCTCAGCACTCTTAGGAATCTATTTTCTAAAAACTCTCCACGAAAATGTGGTAGATGATATTGTGGAGTTGGTAAAAGGGGAAATATCTTTTTCTCAATTTACATCTCGAACTATTTGGAGGGCTGTTGGGGCGGTGTTGCTGATTGTGCCGGGCTTTTTCACCGACATACTCGGATTACTTTTCCAACTCTCTTTTATCACCGATGCAGTAGTAGATATTTTCACTCCAAAAAGTAGAGAATTAGAAGATAGTAATATTATCGATGTAGAAGATATAAATAAAAAGAGTCTGAAATGAGAAAGATATTTCTATTTGCAATAGTTGTTGTCTCTCTTTATAGTGATTGGTTCAATGATATTTACAGGGAAATTTTCGGAGTTGAAGATTGTTCAACTATGCAAAGTAGGAATTTTGATAAGAGTTGGCAACCCTTCTTAGAAAATTCAGAAGATGCTATAAAGCTTTTCAATCAGATAGATAAAACAGATATAGAGGACTCTTGGATACCTTTTATCGATACAAAAGAGAGACTTAGAAGAGATTTCAACTCTATTTTGGACGATATTATCTCTATTCTTAGCCAAGATACAAAAGTTATAGAGTGTCTCAAAGAGTTGCAAAATATCAACCGGAAAATCTTAGAAGAGAAAGAGGAGCTATTACGACTAAAAGAGAAAGATATATCAGAAGTAAATCAGGAGATAAAAGAGCAGGTAGCCGAAAAGTTTCGCGAAATCGAGGCTCTTCAAAAAGAGATGAAAATAGTTCGCAAATCGATATTAGCAGAGTTGCAGAAATTGGGGCTAAATCTGAAACCAGAGGAGTTGGAGGCTCTTCTAATTCGGGTCGATTCTTTCAATATTGTTCAGATGTTAGTAGTTTTCGATATATCTAAAAAGATAGTAGATAGATTGGGTAAATTGATGGAATCCAACAGCTCCAATATGCGAGTTATCAAGCGATATTATGGAATGAATCTAATAGTTTCAGAAATTGCCTACTATATCCAAACGAAATATATAGAGGAGATTGATAGGAAATATATTCCTAAGTTGAAAAAGGTAATTTCAAGAGTTGAAAAATTGGTATCTGAGACTAAGAAACTACTGAAAAATAGCTCTTCTGACTATGAGCGAGAGATATACCAGAAAAATTTGGAATCTCAAAGATTGACCATCAAGACCGCTAAACTCTATATAGAAAATCTCCAAAGCCAGAGAAGACAGATAGAAGAGGCTCAAAAAGAGAGTTTAAAAAATCTCAATCTCACTCGCAATAGCTATCGAACGATGGAGGCGGGAACTGCTTTACTAAATCTCATTCAAGTTAGTAAAGAGAATTTCAATAAGATAATAAATCTACAAATCCCAAAAATTATCCCATTTGATAATCAAGCAATCGCAAAAGAGTATCAACGACTTACAGACGAAATTAGAAAATAATGTATTTGGCAGATATTGGAAATAGCAATATCAAAATTTGGAGAGATGGAGAAGTGGATATATTCCCTATCCACTCCTTCTCTCCTAATCAGATACTTGATAGAGTTTTCTATATCTCTTCTAATCCCAACTTCTCTAAGCAACTTCACAATTTCCCAAATTGGAAAGATGTTTCCTATCTATTTCATGCAAATACTCAATATAGAACCTTAGGCATAGATAGGATTGTGGCTATCGATGAGGTGGAGAGTGGAATAGTTGTGGATATGGGAACAGCGGTAACTATCGATATTGTCCGAAATTTTCAACATCTCGGGGGATATATCCTACTTGGGAAAAAAGCCTCTTTCGAAACTTTCCAAAACAAAACACCTCATCTAAATATAGCAGATAGGAAGTTGCACCAAATTGACACCCTCCCTCTCTTTTCAGAAGATGCTATATATTCCGGTTTTTTCCACTCGATAGCAAATTTTGTAATTGGTCTAAAAGAGAGATACAAAATAGAAGAGGTTCTAATTACGGGTGGAGATGGAGAGGAGCTATCTAAGGTTGTGAAAAATAGCAAATTTCGTAGATGGTTGCTCTTTGAAAAGATGGAAAAGAGAATTAGAAAGATAATATAATAGTAATTATGGTAAAAAAATTCAAAGTAACTAAACAGGTTATTCCAAAAGCGATAAGCGAGATATTAGCTATTATCAATAGTTCCAATGGAATTATTCTATTAGAAGGAGATTTAGCATCTGGAAAAACAACTTTTGTTAAAGAGTTTGTCAAATATTTTGGGGTTGAAGATGATGTAACATCTCCTACTTTTTCAATTCAGCATATATATGGAACTTTTATCTACCACTATGACATATACCAAAAGTCAGTAGATGAGTTTATCCATCTTGGGCTATTTGACATGCTATCTGAACCCGGCTATCACTTGATAGAGTGGGCTAATCAGGAGTTAGCAAAACTTCTGAAACTATACGGTTTCAAATTCTACCACCTCAAAATTACAGCCCCTGAGGATTCATATCGGATATATCAAGTGAGCGATGAGTGGCAACATTAAGAGCCGAACATCTCCATAAAGTAATTAAAAATAGAACTATTGTCCAAGATGTCTCTTTGGAAGTCCATTCTGGTGAAGTTGTTGGATTGCTGGGACCAAATGGAGCTGGGAAAACTACAACATTCTATATGATTTCTGGTCTGCTTCAATCCACCTCTGGTAAGGTCTTTTTAGATGGAGAAGATATATCTAACTTTCCAATCCATAAAAGAGCAAGATATGGAATTGGATACCTACCACAAGAGGCAAGCATATTCAAAGATTTGACCGTAGAGGAAAATATCCTATTAGCCGGTGAAGTTACGATAAAGGATAAAGAGGAGAGATATAGAAGATTAGAAGACCTTTTACAACTTTTCAATATTGAACATGTTCGCCATAGCTTAGGAGTATCTCTATCAGGAGGAGAGAGAAGAAGGGTAGAGATAGCGAGAGCCCTTGTAAATAGTCCAAAGTTCCTCCTATTAGATGAACCTTTTGCAGGGGTTGATCCAATTGCAGTAGGTGATATTAGGGCGGTAGTCAATCAACTTACAGAGATAGGGATAGGTGTTCTCATTACAGACCACAATGTTAGGGAGACATTGCAGACCTGTAATAGAGCCTATGTGATAAAAACGGGCGAACTATTAGCCTACGGTTCTCCTGAGGAGATAGCAAATAACCAACTTGTCCGAACTTACTATTTAGGAGAAGATTTCACACTATGAATATAGCCATTATTCCAGCCCGTCTCAATTCGTCAAGATTACCAAATAAGGTAATTTTAGATATTTGTGGTTCGCCCCTTATTGAATGGGTCTATCGACAAGTTAATAAAAGCAAATTGGTAGATAGGATATACATAGCTACCGATAGCCCCAAAGTGGCTGATATTGTGAGAGGGTTTGGAGGAACTCCTATTATGACCTCTCCCCACCACCAATCTGGAACAGATAGGGTTGGTGAAGCAGTTGAAAAGGTAGAAGGGGATATTATCATCAATATTCAAGGAGATGAGCCTCTAATAGATAGTGGTTTGGTGGATAGGTTGATAGAAGAGTTGCAAAGTGATGAGGTCGATTTTGTTAGTGCTATGAGTGAAATAGCTACATTTGAAGAGTTGCAAAACCCCAATATTGTAAAAGTGGTAACAGATACCAACAGGAACGGAATCTACTTTTCCAGATACCCTATTCCATTTTGTAGAGATGGAGATATAGATATTTCTAACTACCGAAAACATATAGGTATATATGGATATACAAGAGAATTTTTACATATCTACAACTCTCTACCAAATTCATTTTTGGAACAGAGTGAGAAACTGGAACAGCTTAGAGCTATTGAATATGGATACAAAATTAGAATGGTAGAGACCCAATATAGTGGTATTGGGGTAGATACCCAAGAGGATTTGGAGAGGGTAAAAAAGATACTATGTGGGGAATAGCTATTCTTCTATTTCTCTTTTTCGGTTGTGGAGAGAGTGAAACCGAAATCTCGAACACAAAACCTAAGACCCGACATGCCGAACCATCACCAGATGACACCGACTATATTATTGTTATGCCTGAACGGCCTCCAATTATTCAAATAGATGGGGAGGAGCTGAATAGTTCAGATGAAGATGAAAATATCTCAATCACTCCTATCCCGCAACCCCCAAAACTTATTTTTTAGTCTTCACATGGAAAAAGTATCCAATAGACAGAACCATTACTATACCAAGAGGCAGGACATAGAGTATATGTTCTTTCACAAAATGGAGAATTTGCAAAATCTCCTCACCAAAGATATAGGCTAAAACAATAGTAATCGATGCCCAAATAATGGCACTAATAAAATTTATTACTGCAAAGAACTTAGCACTATATCGAGTTGTTCCGATAGCCATTGGAATAATAGTCCTAAGTCCATATAGGTATCTCTGGATAAATATTACAAACCAACCATATTTTCGAAGTAGAAGGGTGGCAAGGGCAAATTTTCTCCGTTGGGTTCTTAGCAACTTCTGAATATATTCTCTATTGAAACGACCTATATAGAAATATATCTGGTCTCCTGTAAATCCTCCAAGACCGGCAACAGCAATAGCATTAAACATAGTCATATCACCAGTATGAACCATTACCCCCGCCATTACCAATCCGGTCTCTCCCTCCATTACACTCCAAATAAAGAGGATAATATACCCATATTCTTTAAGCCACTCAATTAGAAGCTGTTCCATCTATTTTCCGTAAATCTCTATATATTTCGATGCTACCGCTTTGGTCAGTTCTCTAATTTTTAGAATATAGTTAGCTCTCTCTGTAACAGATATAGCTTTTCGAGCATCTAATATATTGAATGTGTGTGAAGCCTCTAAGCAGTAATCATAAGCTACAAGAGGTAGATTATTATCCAATGCATTCTGCACCTCTCTGCTCTTCTGTTCAAACTGCTGAAATAGCATATCTATATCTGCAACTTCGAAGTTGTATTTACTAAATTCAACTTCTGAACGATGGTGAATATCTCCATATTTCACAACCTCATCACCATTTTTATTCCATACAATATCAAAGACTGAATCGACCTCTTGAAGATACATAGCTAACCGTTCAGTCCCATAGGTAATTTCTACTGAAACAGGAGAACATTGAAATCCTCCAACTTGTTGAAAATAGGTGAATTGGGTTACCTCCATTCCATTTAGCCACACTTCCCAACCAAGTCCCCAAGCTCCTAAGGTTGGACTTTCCCAATTGTCTTCTACAAATCGAATATCATTATTCTTAATATCCAATCCAAGATATTCCAAACTTTTTAAATACAGCTCTTGAATATTGTTAGGTGATGGTTTTATTAGAACCTGAAACTGGTAATAGCTCCCAAGACGATTGGGATTCTCTCCATATCTTCCATCTGTTGGACGACGAGAAGGGGCGACATATGCAACAGCCCACGGCTTACTATCTAAACTTCTTAGGAATGTGGCAGGGTGGAAAGTTCCAGCCCCTGAACTAATATCGTAAGGTTGAACTATCGTGCAACCCTCCTTTTGCCAAAACTCCTGCAATTTTAGGAGCATCTCGCTAAAAGTTACCATTTTGTAATCTCCTTAATATCTGATATTTTTAGAAACTCTCTATATATCTCACCCATCAAACTTTTTCTATTCTCTCTCAATTTGCTATCTTCTACATTCACCATCACACTATTGAAAAAGTTATCTAAATCGGGTTTTAGACTAAATAGCTGTTCCAATCTCTCTCTGTAATTCTGGAATTTGCTATCTCTAATAGTTACAAATTTCTCATATAGTCTCTTCTCTGCCTCCTCAACCAATAGAGAGCTATCCACTTTGGAAAGTTTGGAAATATCGCTATCTTTCAAGATATTTGCCACCCGCTTGAATGTTGCTAATCTCTCTCCAAAATTTTCACTTTGGATAAGGGAATGGACTGCTTCAATTTTTCTATCTATCTCTCCAATCTCACTCTCAACCAATAGAACAGATTGAACAATGGAGGGGTTGATATTTCTATAAAAATGTTTCACTCTTTCAAAAAAGAAGTCGCGGAGTTTGGAAAAGTCGAATGGTTTGTAATATTTGCCGATGAGGTTGTAAATCTCCTCTAAATCGAATTTGAAACCTTGATTGAGGGCTATTCTCACAACTCCATTTACCGCCCTTCTCAATCCGAACGGGTCTCGCGAACCTGTTGGAACATGTCCGATAGAGAAGAGACCAAATAGCAAATCTAATTTATAACTCATAGCTACTATTGAACTAAGTCTATTAGATGGCAACTCTCCACCTTCGCTATTTGGTAGGTATTGTTCTCTAATTGCAGTTACAACCTCTGAACTCTCTCCCAATTTCTCTCCGTAGTATGCTCCCATTACCCCTTGAAGTTCGGTAAATTCATATACCATCTCTGTAAGCAAATCGCATTTAGAGAGTTGGATAGCTCTGTGGAGGGCTTCGGAGTTGTTGCAGTTGTAGAGTTGAGATAGAACTTCTCCTATTCTGCTCTCTCTCTCAACTTTATCTGCCATAGTTCCCAGCCCCTCAACAAATACGATTTTTTCCAATCCGTCAGAAACTAATCCCCGTTTTAAATCATTATGATAGAAGAAGAGGGCATCACTTAATCTAGCTCTTAAAACTCGTTCATTTCCTTTTATCACTTCTGAAAAATCGGAAGTTAGAGCATTAGAAACGACCACAAACATATTTGCCAATTTTCCATCTTTATAAACTGGAAAATATCTCTGATGTTCTTTCATTGAAGTGATAATCACCTCATCGGGTAGCTCTAAGAATTTCCTATCAAAGTTACCTAATAGAGATGTTGGCTCTTCTGTAATTGCTACAACTTCATTAAGTAGGTTTTTATCTATCTCTATTTTAATATTGTGTTGTTTTTCCAACTTCTCGAATTGGTGAAGGATAGTTAGCTCTCTCTCTTTCTGATTTACCATCACTCCATGTTTAGGAAGGTTGCAAAAGTAATCCCCTGTATGAGTTAGATAGATAGCGCTGTTTTCAGCTGAACGGTGTCCAAAGGTTTGGGGTCTGCTCTCAACCCCAAAGATAGTAATAGGGATATTTCTATCTCCGTAGAGGGCTACGATAGAGTGGATAGGGCGAATAAAGGAATATTTTCCATCTCCCCACCTCATCGATTTTCCAAAGTTCAACGATTTCAACCATTTGGTTATCATCTCCTCCAAAAGGGTATCTATCGGTTGTCCCTCTTTTTCATAGGAGTAATAGAGAAATTCTCTATCTCCTCGTTTGATGGTTTGGAGTTGGGATATATCTGTATTGCACTTTTTGGCGAAACTTTCACAGGCTTTGGTAGGTTCTCCATCTCTGTATGCAATATTTAGAGGAGGTCCGAAGAGTTCTCTAAACTGGTTGGGTTGTCTCTCTGGAAATTGTCGATGCCATAAAACAAGACGGCGGGGGGTGTAGAAAAATGAGAATTGGGTTGAGAAATTGAATTCATCTAATATCTTTTTCCATTTAGGTTCAATATTTTTCAACTCTTTTAGTAGAGGTTCAGCCGGTAGCTCTTCTACTCCAATCTCTATCAATAGTGGTTTTTCCATATCTTCTAATTCCTATTTTTTCAGAGAATTATAGAACATACAAACATATTTGCATTTAGTAGGGTTACAGCATTTTCCTATTTCGAAACTCTGAAATATTTCAATTCCAAATAGGGATTTTTGTAATATACAATCTTACATCTATTTTTTTATTCTGAGAATTGGAAATATTCCAACCAAACACAGAAATACATTTTTAAGGCTTGTTATGAAATCAAAACCCAAAAAATTGAAAACTGAGCAGATGATGAGAGTTCAAATCGGTAGTTTTGGAACTATCGAAATCGGTCATAAAACCGAAATGGGAAAAGTCTCCCAAGTTATGGACATGGGAAATAGGTTGA
>DTUW01000025.1 GCA_012963895.1 Campylobacterales bacterium
TTAGAATAAATTTGCCAAACAAAGATTCAGAGAAAAAAATTTACAAGCAAATTTATTTGTATCAAACTTTGAATTTTTAAATTCTCAACCTAGTGATTCGTTTGATTTAATAATTGAAAGAGCTGTATTTTACACTCAACAATATGAGTTTTTATCATTTGCTCCAAAGATATAATAAGCTCTTTTGTTGTCTATACCAAAAAATGCTGAACTACCAAGTTGCCCATTTTTTGTGTAACTAAAAAATATTTTGCCAAAATCATTCTTTATTAGATTAGTAACAATTTTTTTCATGTCTGAAAATCTGCTTTCTTTCTCAGCTACTTCATCTATTGATATTGTTTGTTTGTAAAAATCTATAAATTTCTCTACATCTTTACTTTCTTCTGTGAATACACCATCTCTAATAGCATATCTTATTTCTTGTCGTCGTGCAGTTGAAGAATTTTGATAAGCTACTGTATTATCCAATTTATTATCTGCAAAATCTGATATGTCTAAATAACTTGTATATCTAATATCAACATTGTATTTTGGAACATCTGTTTTGCCATAATTTACCCATAAAAAACTTCTAATGTCTATAAACGAAGGGTGGAGAGCAATAGACACATGTTGATATTCGTCTATCAAGTATTTAGCTATAAATTCAGAAACCCTGAATTGCTCTGAGTGTTGTTGGGCTATATTTTGTTTATTTGTAGGTTTATTAAACAATATCCCTCCATAAATTACCAAATCATCTAAAATAATACTTTTTTCATCTTCTGACAAAATCAAAGGAATACCTGCCCTAAGCTCATTACCCTTAAATACAAAGAGAAGCCTATATTTTCCACCAAAAGAGTTGAGATATATAGATTTAGAAAAAATAGTTCCCTGTTTCGAATCATCAACAAGTTTATCCCATCTTTCTAAATCGGTCGTCTCTTCTACTCTATATTTACTCATACCCTTTCTAATATCCCCTTCTCTTCAAGTGTTTTGGCTTCTCGATAGACCAGTTCTATATCTGCACCTATCTTTTTAGAAATCTCAAATAAATCACATTCACCATCGGCATAAAATAGAATATTTAAAATGATTTCAAGAGCTGAAACACTGCTACCGGGTAGTATAGCCCCTCCTGTTTTTGGATATAAATCGTGTTTAGATAGCATAACTTCACCATATGGATACCTGTTTCTATAAACTATATTTTTATCCATTTTCATCACAACTTTTTTATATAGTTCTAAACTCTTTTCCAAATTTTCAGCCAAAACAAAATCCAAATTATCTAATGATGTATGGTAGTAGGGATATTCGTAATATTTGTCTTTGGTAATAGTGGCACAATTTATTCTAAATCCTTGTGATGAGTATTGTCTTTCATCGCTACCATGAACATCGAAAGGATATATTAGAAAATCTTCTATTCCGCTCTCTCTAAAAGTATCCTCTATAAGTTGGTTGATAAAATTATCTTTTTCCCAAGATTGCTTATATCCAAATTTTCCAGTCCCTCCACAAGTTGTAATTACCAATCCATTATCTATCTTCTCCATCTCTTTTTGAAAATTTGCAAGATATGTAATTGCTCCAATAGTTTCAGGAACGAATAGAATCCGGTAGCTATGTTCCAATTTTTCTCTATTTTCTAAAAGATATTTGGCTAAAAATGCAGTAACCAAAACCCCACTAAGACTATCATTAGCCATAGATGGGTGGCAGATATATGAAGAGATGAGGTATTCTTTTTCAGACTTTCCAGAAATTCGTAACTCTCCAATTGAGAGAGAACCATCAAAGAGTTCAGAATCTATATATAGTTCATACTCTTCATTCTCTGAAAAATATTTCTGGAAATCATTGTAACTGATACAGAATCCCCAATCTTCATTATAGTAACTTGTTCGATATGGAATTGCATCGGGTAGATGTTCTAAATAGTGAATTTTGTCTCGAAATTCAGAAAGCCTACCCCGAAAATGGATAGGCTTAGAGTAGGAGACTACATGAAGGTTGGATTTTTGGAAATCAACTATCTTTTCACCTCTGCTATTTTTTATCCAACCATCTCTAATGTGCCACTCTTTTGGAACTGTCCAATCAAAGACCTTCTGTCCCGTTGGGAACTCCAAGATTTGAAGGGGAATAATCTCCTGTAAAATTCTTAGAGTCTCTCTATTTCCCTCCCCTGTAATACTACGAGTAATAGGAAAAAGTTTTTTTAAATATATATCTAGTTGCTCTTTCAACTTAACATATTCCATTGCAAAATAGTATCTTCTGAAATATCGACTAATGCAGTTTTACCTACAACCTCATCAATAAATTTTGGACTAATTCCGTGAGCAGGTCTTTTAAAAGTTAGGTCATCTTTTGAAATAGTTTTCCCTTTTGGAATATCCCTTTTTGCTATTAAACTTCGTCTAGCATTCTGTCTGGCTGGTTCTTCATCTTTCAATGCAGTAACTGAAAAATTACCGAGTAATTGAAATCTCTTTTCTATCTTTTCCAAAAATAGTTTTAAATCCTCTTTATCCATAGCATGATAGTGGTCGTTACCCGGCAAACTCTTATCGTGGGTGAAATGTTTTTCTAAGATGAGACTACCCAATAGGGTTGCAGTTTCAAGAGTAGTCATATCTTTTGGTAAAGTATGGTCAGAGTAACCAATGATAGTATTTGGAAAAGCCTTTTTCAACCCTAAAATCATTCCAAGATTTGCATTTTCGTCAGGTGTCGGATAGTTGAGAACACAATGGAGCAGAGCGAACGGAGTTCCCTCCTCCTCTATCCAACTGATAGCCTCTTGAACTTCATAAAGATGACTTGCACCAGTTGAGAGAATAATAGGTTTTCCAAATTTGGCAATGTGTTTGATAAAAGGCTTATTAGTCAAATCAGAAGATGAAATTTTGAAAACGGGCATAA
>DTUW01000026.1 GCA_012963895.1 Campylobacterales bacterium
GCTACTTGAAGAAAAGAGAAGAACTCCATATTTTCTAAATGGATATTGAGAGATGCAAATTTTTGAGCTATCTCAAAGTCAGTAGTAATATAGTTACTGGAATTGATAATAATATTTGACTTGCTCACTCCCTCTATTGTGATGAGGTTGTCAATAGGGGTATAACTCTTTTTCTCCAAAAAACTTAGTTCAAGTTGAGAGGCTGAACTACTTTCAACAATATCAAAGATGGTAAATCTACCATAGCTACCAGCCGTTCCTACAAATACCAAAATATCTGGTTTCTCTTTTGTAAGAAAGTTGGTAAGGTTTATAGCCATCTCTACTAGCCCAACTCCCATAGGTTTAGCAAAAGAGAAAACCTCTCCATTACCTGCTGAAATGAACACTATTACCCTTTTCTAAGCTATTTAGTATATCTTGAAAAGTTCTATCTTTTGATAGTAGGAAATTTTGCCCAACCCCTGCACTCTTTCCAGCTTCAATATCTGTTATCTTATCACCTACTAATATAGATTGTGATAGTTCTATACCAAACTCCCTTTTTGCATCTAATATCATTTTTGGATTTGGTTTCCTGCAATCACATTGCAAACAAGGGCAGTAGTAGATTTTTGTAATAGTGATACCTCTTTTTTGAAATTCATTTTCCATAAATTGGGTTACTCTGAAAAAGTCTTCTTGGGAATAGTAGCCCCGCTCAATACCAGATTGATTTGTAATGACGAATATTAGATATTTTCTCTTCTGGAAATAGTGGATAAAATCGAATATCCCATCGATAAATTGGAACTTTTCAGGGGTATGGACATATCCATAATCGATATTGATTACCCCATCTCTGTCTAAAAAGAGGGCTTTATTTTTCATCTTTCTCCGGTGGTAATCCATTGATACAATTTTTCAAATTTTGATATACCTCACTACTCTTATCATCTAATTTCACATTTTTCATATCTTCTAAATTTATCCCTAAGAGTTGGAGAGCCTTTTTATAGTCAGACATAGCTTTATCGCAGTTACCCAATTTGTGATATATTTCTCCTCTTCTCCTAAATGCATAATAATCGTTTGGGTTGAGTCCAATAGCTTTGTTGAAATCTGCAATAGCATTTTGATAGCTACCATCTTTCTGATAAACACGACCCCGTTTAGTGTAAAAATAGAAGGTATCAGAGAACATTTGAATTAGCTTGGTGTATTGATTTATTGCCTCTTTATATTTCCCTAATTTGTAATATGCAAGTCCCATCTTATCATATAGATACTCCACATTTTCAGAACCATGTAAAGCATGTTCGTAGTATTCTATCGCCTTGTCATACCGTTCAAGTTGTTGATAGCAATCTCCTATTTTGTCAAATAGATAACTTTTAGGTTTCTCTCTCTTTAATACCTCCTCATATTGTTGAATTGCCTCTTCGCACTCCCCCAACTCTCTAAATGCATCTCCCGTTTTGTCATAGATATAGCTATTGCTATTGTTGGATAGCTTTTGGACTTTTTGGTAATAGACTATTGCTAATCTATACTCTTTCAATTGGATATATGTATTTCCTATATTTTCCAACAGTTGCACATTCTCTTTATCATATTTCAAAGCTCTTAAATAGTCTTCTAATGCATCTTCAAAATATCCTATCTGGTATTCGCAATCTCCCTTTTTGATAGAGATATAGAAATCCTTTTCACTAATTGATATTGCTTTTCCATAGTCTGCTATCGCTTTTAAAATATCTTTTTTAACACTATAACAATTTCCCCTTTTGTCGTATAGATATTGATTGTTTGGATTGAACCTAATCGCCCTTGTGTAGCTCTTTATCGCTTTATCAAACTCTTCTAATTGAAAATAGCAATCTCCTATCTTCTCATTGAGGCCAAAAATATCTTTTTCTACTCTTTCAAGTGCATCTAAATATTTGCTTAGTGCATTTTTATAGTTTCTCTTTTGAAACTCTTCATCTCCAAGCTCTATTAGCTGTTCTGGTGATTTTCTAAATAGATTTCTCAACAACTATTTACTCCTTAAATTTGAAAAAACTACTACCGCTACCCGAAAATAGGTATTCCTCTTTTTGAAACTTTTTTAGTTCAGGACATAGATATTTAGCAGGTCGATATAAATCGTTAGCTGACTCTATATTGAGAGATTGAAATATTTCTAACGATGGTATTTCTCTCCACTTTTCCAACTCTTCTATTGGAGTTAGCTTGAAGAATTTTTTTCGAAATACCCTATATACTTCACTTGTTGAACATTGAACGGGTGGGGTAAATACCTCTATTTCAGGGACTACCTCATCAAACTTTTCAATAATCTCCCCTTTCCCAGAGACATTAGCACTATCTATATCGTAGAGAAAAAAAGGAATATCAGAGCCTATATTTTTTACTATCTCCAACTTTTCATGTATATCCAGATTTAGCCCCAACACCCCATCGACCATATTTAGAAAAGTAGCCGAATTGGAGCTACCTCCACCAAGTCCTGCCATAGTTGGAATTCTCTTTTCAAGTTTTAAGGTGTGAAATTTGAAAAACTCTTCAACTCTCTTTTTGTGATGAGGTTGTAGGTAGTTGAGTAAAGATAGATATGTTCTATATATAGTATTACTTTCCAAATCTATTTGTAAGTTTGTTTCTATGTAGAAGCCCTCACTCTTTTTCTCTACAAAATAGAGGGTGTCATGTAGAGTTTTCACTCTCAAAAATCTTGAAAATAGTAGATGGTAATTTCCATCAGTTCCAACAATTTTCAAAAATAGATTTACCTTTGGGTATGAATAGAACTTTTCCATAATTGAAAATTCTAACATACTAAAAATTACATTTCCCGGGGAAATATATATATCCAGTTATGGGGGCTATATTGAAACAGATAGATTGACCATCT
>DTUW01000027.1 GCA_012963895.1 Campylobacterales bacterium
ATTCGCGAGGAGTTCAATGGGGATATATATGTTTCCAATCGTAGAAGTTGCACAGGTTGCAAAAACTTGTGTCAAGTAAATTACAGAGGAGACGAGGGGGCATGTTTCCAAATAGTTCTTCCAAAGTTTGTAACCAATGAAAATAAATGAAATTTTGCAATCTCTTGTTGTCAATGAACCTAATAGCAATATCGCCTACTGGGTTCAAGATAGAGAGATAGAGAAATATATTCAAGATATAGCAAAAGAGCGGTTTTCTGAAAGTGTAGATATTTCTAAATATGATTTTCGGAGGTTTCCATTTATTGGAGAATATTTCGAGAGTGCTATTATTCAAAATGATGAGGTTGTGATAAATCCAACTTTTGCTAAGGAGTTGGGGCGAGTAGTTCAGAAAAATAGGATAACTATCCTAATGACCCAACTGGATTTGGAAAAAGTTCGGAATGTGTATGAACCTCTCAACTTCACCGATTTCAATATAGTAGAAAAAGATATTTTGGTTATGAAAAGGTGGTTTAAATGGTAAAAAAAAAGTGGTTGCATGTTCTCACTGCCATTTAGAATTTCCAAAAGATGTAATGATAGAGGAGGGAGACCTCTATTTCTGTTGTAAAGGGTGTCAAGGGGTATATCATCTAATTCACGATAAAGAGCTAGATAGTTTCTACTCCAAAGTCCAAAACCAGAAACTATCCCCTCCGAAAGAGAGCCTAATTGATAGCTCCTCTTTTGATAGTGAAGCTTTCTACAATGAATATGTAGCTCAGAATAGAGATGGATTTCATGAAATCTCTTTACATATTGAAGGTATCCACTGCTCGGCTTGTGTCTGGCTCAATGAGCAGATACTCTATGAAACTGATGGCATCATTGAAGCTAATATCAACTTCTCAACTCATAAAGCGAAAATAGTTTTCGATAAAAATACTATTCCCCTCTCCAAGATAGTAGATACTATTAGAGCCATTGGATACGATGCAACTCCATTCAAAAGAACAGAAGAGAAAAAGAGATTAGACAGAGAGAGAAGAGATTACTATATCAGAATGGCGGTAGGTATCTTTGGAGTGATGAATATTATGTGGATATCTATCGCTCTTTACACTGGATATTTTACAGGGATAGAACAGAATACTAAAACTATTCTCAATATAGCTGAATGGATTCTCTCCACCCCTGTTCTCTTCTATTCAGGTTGGATATTTTTTCGAGGAGCATATTACGGCTTAAAAAATAGAGTTGTCAATATGGATATTTTGGTTGCTGTTGGAGCAACTCTAACCTATATCTACTCTATCTATATCACTATCTTCGAACTCGGTGAAGCCTATTTCGATTCTGTGGCGATGATAATCACCTTTATTCTCATAGGTAAATTTTTGGAACTTCTTTCCAAAAGAAATATATCAGAGAGCCTCGACCTCATCACTAAATATCAACCCTCAGAAGTTGAGAAAGCAGATGGAACAAGGGTAGCAGTTGAAAATATCAGAGTTGGAGATATTGTGATAGTTAGAGCTGGTGAGAGGATAGGAGTTGATGGAAAGGTAATTAGAGGAGAGGGGGCAGTTGATGAAGCCACTATCACAGGAGAGAGTAAGCCTATTGCAAAGTCGATAAATTCAGAAGTCCTATCAGGAACTCTATTGATAGATGGATATTTAGAGATAGAGGTTACAAAAGACTACAAAAATTCACATATATCTAAACTTGTAAATATGTTGGAAGATGCTATTCATCGAAAACCTGAAATAGAGAATATAGCTAATGCTATTTCTGGAATATTTTCAATTGTAATACTCTCAATCTCTCTACTTACTTTTATAGGTTGGTATTGGATTAGTGGAGATTTCAATACTTCATTTATTACCGCTGTTTCAGTCATTATTATCGCTTGTCCTTGTGCTTTGGGACTTGCAACTCCAATAGCTACCCTTATCGGATTACATATGGGAACTAAGAGGGGGATACTTTTCAAAGAGGCTAAACATTTAGAGACTATCGCAAAAGCTAATATATTAGCTATCGATAAAACGGGGACTTTGACAGAGGGAAAACCTAAGGTATTCCAAGTTGAAGAATTTGGAAAGTTTTCAGAAGAGTATCTATATTCCATTTTGAAAGCTTCTAAACACCCTATTTCGCAAGGGGTATTGGAACATCTTGGAGAGAGAGAAACTATTCCATTGAGCGATATTAAGACTATTCCAGCAAGGGGAGTAACTGCAAAGGTTGGAGATATTGAGATAGCTATTGGAAACCTGCAACTACTCCAAGATTTGGGGATAGAGTTTCAAGGGGATAGAGATTTGGAATCTCATCTATTCTATATTGAAGATGGAGAGATTAGAACCCTCTACCATCTTAGGGATACCCTTAGAAGTGATAGCCGAGAGGGATTGGAAAGAATTCGGAAATTGGGAATAGAGATAGTCCTACTTAGTGGAGATAGCAAATCGGCAGTTAAAAAGGTAGCCGATGAGGTTGGGATTGAGAAGTGGCATGGAGAGTTGAGACCGCAGGAAAAACTGGAATGGATAAAGAGAGAAGAGCAGAACGGAAATATTGTGGTGATGGTAGGTGATGGAGTAAATGATATTTTAGCCCTCGCATCTGCAAATATTGGAATTGCAATGGGTAGCGGAACAGATATAGCTATGGAGGTTGGAGATGTGGTATTGGAGCGGGATAGCATCAATTCTCTTGCCGATGTTTTCCAAATCTCTAAAAGGACTTTGAGGTTGATAAAAGAGAATTTAGGGCTATCCCTAATATACAACTCCATTACTATTCCACTTGCTATTTTGGGATATGTTATTCCTCTTGTTGCTAGTATCTCAATGAGTGTTAGCAGTTTGATAGTAGTTCTAAATTCTATAAGAGT
>DTUW01000028.1 GCA_012963895.1 Campylobacterales bacterium
ATAAAATTTTTCAATATCTTCAAACCACTATTATGGCTCTTTTCTGGGTGGGGTTGCAATCCAAAAATATTCTCTTTTTCAATAGCACTTGTGAAAGTAATTCCGTATTGGGTGGTAGCTAATATATTCTCCTCTGTTGTCTCTACATAGTAGGAATGGACAAAATAGAGATATGGATTATCCAAATCGCGAAATAGTGAATTGGTGTGTTTTGGAAAAACTCTATTCCAGCCCATATGGGGGATTTTCAAATCACTTTTTGGAAATCTTTTCACCTCTCCATTAAGTAGAGAAAGCCCTTTATGTTCTCCAAACTCTTCACTCTTTTCAAATAGTAATTGCATTCCGAGACAGACCCCGAGAAGATATTTTCCACTCTTTGCAAATTCGACAATAGCTCTGTCCATTCCAATATCTTTCAGATGTTCAATAGCATCTCCAAATGCTCCTACTCCCGGTAATACTATTTTGTCGTATGAAAATATTTTTTCAGGGTCGTTTTCTATCTGAATAGATATTCTATTCTCTCCAACGATTTTCAAAGCATTGAAGACACTTGCGAGATTACCCATGTTGTAATTCAATATAGCAATTTTCATAGTTATCCTTGGGTGATGAGGTGGGAGAACCCCCGAAGGGGTGAAAGAGAGAAGAAGAGGAAAATATCTATCTGCTTAGAACCTCTTTAACGGCTTTACCAATATCGGCTGGTGATACAACTACTTTTACCCCTGCACTTTCGAGAGCTTCCATCTTCTCTTTTGCAGTTCCTGAGCTACCAGCGATAATAGCCCCAGCATGTCCCATTCTCTTACCTTTTGGAGCTGTTTGACCTGCGATAAAGGCTACAACAGGTTTAGTAATATTTTCCTTGATAAATTTGGCTGCTTGAATTTCCAAATCTCCACCGATTTCACCAATCATTACAATCGCTTCTGTCTCTGGGTCATTTTCAAACATAGGCAAAAGTTGTTTATATGAAAGTCCAATAATAGGGTCTCCACCAATTCCAACAGCTGTTGAAATTCCAAAACCTTCTTGGACAATCTGATTAGAAGCTTCATAGGTGAGAGTTCCAGACTTTGAAATTAGTCCCACATTTCCCTTTTTGAAGATTGAACCCGGCATAATTCCAATTTTGCACTCTTCGGCTGTAATAATTCCCGGGCAGTTTGGACCAATAGTCATCATTCCCTTTTTAGTAGCATAAGCCTTAGCCATTCCCATATCTTTTACAGGAGCCCCTTCGGTGATGATTACCGCAAGTTCAATACCTGCATCGGCAGCCTCCATAACAGCATCAGCAACGAAAGCAGGTGGAACAAAAATCATCGATACAGTAGCCCCAGTCTCTTTAACTGCCTCTTTAACTGTATTAAATACAGGTTTTCCTAAGTGAGTTTGTCCCCCTTTATTTGGAGTAACTCCACCGACTATCTGAGTTCCATACTCCATACATTGACTAGCATGGAATGTCCCCTCTTTTCCTGTGAAACCTTGAACGATAACTTTTGTATCTTTATTTACCAAAATACTCATTTTCTATCCTTTTTATAAAATTCTATCTAATAGTAGATTTTGTCATAAATTTCGTCTTCTTTATTGTCCCAAATATCGCTATTTGTTTTGGCTGACATTAGGGATATTTTTTTATCTTCCTCTTTTGCTATCAACTCCACTATATACCGATGTATATCTTGTAGTTTTTCATATGGAAGTTGATTGATTATGGAATATAGTTCGTCAATTCTATTTTCCAACTTCTCTACCATTGCACTTCTCCACCTCTATATTTTTCAGGCTTTCCAACCTCTCTTGGAGATGTTGGTATTCCAAGTTTTCAGAGATATAAAATGGGAGGAGCAACCCACTATATGGAATAGCTCCACTTTTTGCCCCTATCTCCATTCTTGATTTCTCTCTCTCAATTTCTGATATTGTCTCCTCCACCTCATCGCAACTTAGAGTTGCACTCTCTCCATATCCACCGGAGGCACCAGATAGAAAATATCTATCTAATACCACCTTTTCAGAAAAGAGAGATAGAGGAATTAGAGAGAGGAGTAGATACATTATCTCTTTTCTATCATTTTCAACATCTTTTTAGAGACGAAATAGAAACCTGCAACTAATCCAAACATAGTTGCAAATCCCAAAATGATATTCCACTCATACATCTTCTAACTCCTCTGTTAAGCTAGTTAATTGCTACAAGTTTAGATTTGTATCTATCCTCTAAGTTTTCCAATAGCACAATATGTAATTGCATAACACCAGAGGATTCTGATACGGAACTTTTGTTTAAGGTTGTTCCAATATCTTCTGGAGATAAGTTATACATCTTGCCACTGAGTGGATCAATAATTAGCCAACCTAACAATCCCCCAAATACTAAATTACCAAAAATATACCAACCATTAGCACTTGCCTCAATTTTAATATTTTGAGTTTCAAAACCAGGTTTGCTAATTTGAACTTGATACACTTTACCTCCAAAATATGTACCATCACTCTTAGCTAATGTTACTGTTGTAGGAGTGAGTCCAGAAAAAACAATAGAACCCTTTTCGTCAGTAATTGTAATATTTGCCTGGTTCGGATTAGACTTAATACCGATTAATTGAGTATCGTTCCCCATAATAGTGGCACAACCTTGAAATAAGATAGAAGACCCTACAATTGTATTAATCAATAAACTTTTTAGATTCATAATGATGCCTCAACCGCCTTTTTTGCTCCATCAGATAGACTATCAGCAGAGATAATATTTTCTATTTTAGAATTTTGGAGGATAATTTTTGCCTCCTCTGCATTAGTTCCATCGAGTCGAACTACAA
>DTUW01000029.1 GCA_012963895.1 Campylobacterales bacterium
TACAATATCAGATAGCGATAGAAAGAGTTTGGCATTACCTGATATTCCAAAAGGACATCACCCAAAAAGTGTTAGCAATAGCCATCAGGAAAACTATACAGAACAGGAATTATTACCGTTCAATTTGAAATCTACTTGGTAGAGTTGGTAGAAACCATCAGCTAAGGAGATTTTTATATCACTCACCCCCTTACCAAACTTTTTCAGAAGCACCAAACTTGCATCAGCAACAGTAGGCATGTATAAATCGTTTTTACACTTTCTGAAATCTACTTCCATTGGAGGAGGTAAGAATACAATCATTCTAGGCAGAGACTTACAACTTTCAGGATATGGCTTTGCTAATCCTCCAAAAGATGGAGGCATAGGGACTTTTGGATTTGTTGCCAATAGAGATAGTGAAGATAGAACAAATAAGGTTGCCAATCTTTTCATATTTACTCCTTTAAATTTTTAGATACATTGCTGGTGGAACCGGTGGAAAATCCCCAACTCCATTCTGTATCTCCTCTTTGGTCGGTTTTCTATATGACCCTTCATCTATATCGTCATATGGATTTAGATTTGCAGGAGATGGAGGGCGAGGATAGAATTGCATCGCCTTTTTCATCTCCTCTTTTAATTTCTCTTCATATTCTTGATACTGTTTCATCTTCTCCTCTTTCGATGGTCTTTCCTTTTTCTCTTCTGTTTCTGCTGTTGTCGATTGCTCCATTTCGCTATCTATCTTTTGTGATTTCTCTTCTGTTTCTATATCGCTATCAGCTTCTCTTTCCTCTTCTGCACCCGGTATCTTTTGTCCTGGAAAGGTGGGAAACGGTAATAGTTCATGTTCTGTATAGTTTTCCTGATGGTTACTAGAAATATCTCTTTTGTGTTGCTCTTTTGGAATATCTGATAGTTTCAAACTCTTTCTATCGCTATCTGATATTGTAGGAATTTCCTCCTCGCTACAACCGCTACAACCTTGAAATAGAAAAACGGCAGTTGGGACTAACACTATTGGAAATAGCTTTTTTATCATAAACAATTCTCCTTATCTTCGCACTCTTTTACAGACTCTGGAAAAACTGGCGGACTATCCTTTCCTCCGATAAATCCGCATAGTTCTGGGTTTTCTCTCTGATGACAATCTTTATCGTATATGTCTATATTGGGATTTTTAACCTTTTTATCCCCTACATTTTTACTATTTCCCAAATTTTCACTATTAGCTATCTTTCCACTATTTCCAGAATCACCACTATCCCCACAACCAAATAGCAATATTGCGAAAATTATATATAAATACTTAACCATTTTTATCCTTAAAAACATTCATCAGGTGGAATAGTTGGAGGTATCGCTCCTGTATTGTCTGCCTCTTTACAGCTATTCTGGTTTATGTTTTCATCTGTTTGCTGAAAATAGTTTTCAAGTCCTTCTTTTATCTTCTCTTTTTCTAATTTGTTTATCTTATTTATTGCCTCCTGTTTCTCCTCTTCACTCATATCAGGGGAATTTTCTATATCGTTTCTAACAGATTCCACAACCTCATCTATCTCATCGTTTGAAGCTGAATCTAGTTTCTCTTTTAGCTCATCTATTTTCTGTTCTGTTGTTTTGCTAATTTCAACTTTGTCAATATTGACATTGTTATTCTCTTCAATTCCACTCTCTCCACTACTACCTACATTGATATTATCAACATTTGAAACATACTTATCTTTCCAAGAATCATCGTAATTATCTGAACAACCAAAGAACAACAAAGTTGTATATATACAGTATCCAATATATTTTTTCACTACATCTCTCGCTAATCTATATTCCTTAGCACAATTTTAGCAAGTTTCAAGGCTTTCACTCGATGGGAATATTTCTCTTTGATGTCATTTGGCAACACCCCGAGAGTTTCATTCTCTCCATCTGGAATAAAAATAGGGTCATACCCAAATCCATTGTTTCCTCTCTTTTCAGGTATTACCTTTCCATACATCCAGCCGTGGGTAGTCCAAATATTACTATTTTTATCTACTATCGCAATAGAGGCGGTGTAGTATGCTTTCGATGAGGTAGCTCCAAGACTTTTCAGCTCCTGTATCATCTTCTCTAAATTATCTTCACTTGAAGCATTTTCACCAGCATATCTTGCACTACATATATTGGGTTTCCAGCCGAGAGCCTCGACGGAGATACCGCTATCATCGGCTAAAACAATTTCTGAAATACCTTTCTGTTGGAGTTTCTCAAAAACAGATTTTGCTTTGATAATTGCATTTTCCTGAAATGTTTTTCCATTCTCTGGAATTTCGAACGGGGGAATATATTCGCTATATGGAACTATTTCAAACTCTTTTAAAAATCTCTGAATTTCTCTAATTTTTCCTCTATTTGAGGTGGCTAAAACAATTTTCATAAATATTCCTATACAGAAATTTTTAAAAGAGTTGGCAACCCCCGCAATGGGGGGAGGGGAGATATGGAACTACTCTACTTCACTCCATACCTCTTTTTTCCAAAGGAGAGAAATTATCGCCATGAAGACTAAGAAACCTAATACATATGGAGCGAGTGCCTCTCTCTCCTCTTTCTTAGAATCTCCTATCTCTTCAAGGAATGCAATAACTTGTTCTTCTGCCTCTTGTGTCAATCCAACTCGTGGCATTGCTGTTCCATGTAGATGTTTTTGAGGGTCGTTGATGAAAGTAGTTAGATAGTGTTCTCCTCTACTTCTAATCATCATAGATAAATCAGGAGGAGTTGAACCCATGTAGTTTGATACATCACTTGTAGCCTTGATTTTGGCATATTTCATGTTGTGACATCTACCACAAGCATCTACAAATACCTCTCTATTGGTCATCTCTTTTGGAGCGATAAATTTGAGATAGGCGATAATAGAGGCAATATCATTATCACTCATCCAGTTGAAACTTGGCATAGGATGAACTTTTCCACCTACAAATTTATGCTCTGTTTTGGTTGCATGAGCTGGGTTTTTGATGAAATTTGCTAAGAAGTTTTCATTATATATTTTCCCAGCAGTCGATAAATCTGGCGGAACAACTCCATAACTTGCATTGGCTGATGCATTGTCGAGAGGAGCAGGATAGCCTTGTGATTTGATACTATGGCAACCGGTACAGTTTGCAACTACCAACTCTTTTCCAGTGGCAACCTCTCCTTTGCCTTGAACAGGTGGTAAATCTGAAAATTCAAAATCAGCAGGTTCTACATGAGGGTGAAAAATGGAGTGGGCGAGAGGCTCAACCCCCCAATATGTAACGAGTGTAAAGAATATGATTACCCCTAAGATTTTCAACTCTTTCATTATTCACCCTCCTTATTTGAAGCTACCTTTTTAGCTTCTGCTTTTGTAACTACTGGCAGTATTAGGAATAGTAATATAAATGTGATACTTGAAAAGAATCCAACCCAGGCATTAGTTCCTGTTGGTGGTAACTTTCCAAATATTGTCAATATTACTAAAACAACCATCATTGTCCAGAACCAACATCTAAAATATGGTCTCTGATTTGCTGGTGCAACTGTTGGACTTCTATCTAACCAAGGTAGAAGTGCAAAGATAATTTGGGCAAATCCAAATGCAGCTAGTCCTATATCAGAAGCTTTCATAGGTCCAATATCAAAGAAGAAGCCTCTAAGAACTTCATAACTCCATAAGAAATACCATTCAGGATAGATGTGTGGAGGAGTTTTCAATCCATTAGCAGGGTCGAAATTTACTGGGTCCATTGCAAAATCGTAGTGATAGAAGACCAAATAGAAGAAGAATACTAAGAAAATACTCAATACAAATACATCTTTTGCAATAAAGACAGGCCAGAAAGGAATTACTTTGGATTGTTTTTTTCGTCCAGCGAGATATTTTCCGCTCTCCTCTTCAAAGTCTATCTCTTCACCTTTTTGGTTATTAACATGTGGAATTCTCAAAGAGTAGAAATGTAACCCGATAGCCCCCAAGATTGCTAGTGGAATAAGAAGAACATGCAACATGAAAAATCTTGTTAGAGTGGAGTCGGCTACATAGAAGTTACCTCTAATCCAGACAACCAATTCATCTCCAATAAATGGAATTCCACCAAAGATATTGGTAATAACATAGGCAGCCCAGTAACTCATTTGTCCCCAAGGTAACATATACCCCGAAAATGCTTCGGCTGAGAAGAGGACAAATAGCAACATTCCACTAAGCCATATCATCTCACGACCCCGCTTATATGAGCCGTAATAGATACCCGTGAACATATGGATATAGATAATCAAAAATACAACAGATGCTCCGACCCCGTGGATATGTCTAAATAGCCAACCATATGCCACCTCTTGCATAATAGTGTAATTGACACTATCAAAAGCCATATTTACATCTGGTTTGTAATACATCAAAAGGAAAATACCAGAGATAAGAAGCATTGAGAAAGTAAAGGCGAGAACCATTCCCATCGCCCAAAGGAAATTTATATCTTTCGGAATCCAATATTCAGTCATCAAGACTCTATTTAGCATCTTGATATTGAGTCTCTGGTCTAGCCACTCTCCTACACTATTTGCTTTTTCAAATTTAGCCATCTTTTATCCTTTTTATGAGTTAGCCATCATCTTTTTATATTCTGGTCCCTCTTCACCCAACACAATAGAGTTACCTTTGATTGTAAATGGAGGTATATCCATTGGTCTTGGAGGAGGTCCAAAAGTATTTTCAGCATAGATATTGTATTCACCGCCGTGACAGGCACATTTGAATTTATTTTCACTCCCTTTCCATTCAGGGATACAACCCAAGTGGGTGCATAGACCGATAACAACTGTATATCTACTACCATCAGTAGTTACAATATCTCTTTTATCGTTTGGAGTTACATCTGGTCCATGTTTCAAAAGAAAGACAGGTTTTCCTCGCCATTTTACAATACTCAATTCATTCTCTTTTAACGGAGACAAATCAACTGTTGTAAAACCAGCACTAATAACACTTGGCAACGGATCCCAAGTTCTTTTCATTGCATAGAGAGAGAAGGCGGTAGCAACCCCCGCAGTTCCCGCAAGAACTTTACCCATAAAGGCTCTTCGGTTTTTGTCCATAGCGGAATTTCCTTTATTCTGAATTTTATGAAATTCTATGACAATGAATATTAAGAAAATCTAAATATTATTATTTCCAAATGTTTCAGGAGGTTTTTTGATGAAAAAGAGAGTTCTGTTTTTACTATTTCTCTCTACCGTTTTTGGTAAGGAGTATAGTGTTTCACTTTTTGATACCAATTCAACCAATGGTATCTGGCAGATGGTGGGAGTGGGTGGTTTGAAAATTATATCCAACTCCTCCACTACCTCATCGAGCGACGATGGGACTGCTGTAAATAATCCAACTATTCCAACAGAGGATAGAACCGATTCAGTCTCTTCGACTGATACGGTATCTACTGGTGTGTATGACGAACATGGATTTTCAGAAGATGAGGTAGCTATTAGTTCTATCTTTGATACCAATCTATCCAATGATAGTTTCGACAAGTTGAACGATAGCGGAACATTGGTGATGTATAGCTACAATCCAATAGCTGAAAATAGTTGGCTCTACTACAATAGCAAAAATAGTGATAGCGACAACGAATTTACAACACTTAAAAAGGGGTTTGGATATTGGGCTAAGTATGATGATACCAATCTTCAATTTAGTTCCAATAGCGAAAAGCTATCTAATGCAGGGTTTATTTTCGACAACTCTTTTGAGATGGGAATTGAAACATATACAGCTAAAATTTTTGAGGGGTGGAATTTGCTATCTATTCCAGACAAGAGGACGATTGAGCGGGGATATATAGCCACTCTGGACTACGATGAGAATAGTGAATACAACTTCTCTATTGCTTTGAAATCCTCATTAGACATTAGAAATATCTATATAGATAGCAATTCGACAGATGAAGCTGTTCAGAGACTCAACTCATCTCTAAATGATTTGGATATTTTGGTGTTTGAGAGCGGGATAGATGGATTTGAGAAATCTATTACCTTTATAGGTAGAAATCCATTTTTTATCCAAAACGATTCCAATATCTCCTATGTAGAGTATCCTACTAAAAATAGTGAGAGTTCTAATATTGTATATAGTGAATTGGTAAATGGTCTAATTGTCGATTTCAATCGCGAAATTCTTAACCTGCTCCCTTCTGTTGAGATAGCGATAGATGGAGAAGAGATAAATATCTCCAATATTGCACCAAAACAGATAGCTACATCTGATAATAGTGTTTTTGGTGTCGAACTTGCTCTAAGTGATGACAATGTTACTTTGCTGATTTCGGATAAGGAGAGAGATGTTACTCTCTACAATCGAAACTATATCAAGAGGTATCTAAATCCAGATAGCTCTACCATTCCTACTGGTTTCTACTCTATCGATAACAACACCACTATTTTTCAAGCTACCTCATCGAGAGATGATGTCAATAGTTCCCTAACTACTATCGAAAATAGTAGAGAGTATGAGATTATTCAAGGGTATGGGTCGATAGCAGATTTGCTATATAGTTCTATCGTTGAAAATGGAAAGGTTTCATTTTCAGATAGCCTCAACGGAACTCACTATATCTCAACTTACCAATTTCCGAGAACTAACAACCTGAAATATTTCCTATCTATTGTCTTTGATGGATATGTTCCTACTCAGCTTCTAACTTTGAAAGATAATAAGGGGGTTGATGAACCTGAGTGGTTGAGCATTCCTATATATCAAGACATGACAAAATGGTTGAAGTTTATTTCAAGATATGAGCCTACCTATTCAGTCGATAAGAGAAAATCCTATTGGGTGAAGTTTGCCCCTGTAAATCCATCAACTACCCAATTTGCAATTGACGAAAAACAATCGACTATCAATAAAAAGGTATTTCACCAAGTCTCATCGGATAGAAGATATATCAATAATGTAATCCATTACAATATTCAGATATTTCTAAAAGATGTTTCCAAAAAGATGCGGGGATATTTGAAAATAGGGGATAGAGAGATAGAGTTAACCCCTGAATTGGACGGTAGTATATTTACTGCTCAACTCGATTCCGAAGAGCTTTACCAAATTGGTGATATTTCCTCTATCGAAAAAGTTCAGGCTGTAATTGTCGATGAGAACGGAATTGAAAAAAGTATCGATTTAGACATTGCATTCACTCAACCAGATAAACCTAGTGGTCTATTGAGTTTCGATGATATTTTGAAAGATAGCCATTTCAAGATTTTCAAAGAGGATTTGGAAAACTTCAATGAAGTTAGCAATCTCAAACAGAATTTATGTTCAGATTTTGGAATTCAGACTCTCTATGTTATTAGAGTTGATAGTAATGATACATCTACCCCTTTGGAAAGTTTGATAATGTCAAACCCTCTGAAAAAGAGTTATGTATCCAAATATAAAGGGACTTCCCAACTTACTACTAAGCCGAATGGATATAGTTCTATTCCAGTCAAATATAGTGATAGTTGTCAATTGAGCGATGAGGTGGCTCAAAATGAAGGGGTTAGAATTGGAGCATCTGAACATAATATATCTCTCTTTTATAAAAAGTCTCCAAATATTACAACAGGAGAAATTAAGCAGTTTCCAAATGTGATGTATATAAAAGTAAATAGCGATATACTAAAAGTAGATTTTGATAGTGCATACTCATATCAAAATTTCTATGTAGTTGATGAAAATGGGGTTGTCTATTCTGGGCAATTTATTCCAGAAGTATATGGAAGCTCTTCAACTCCATACATATTGCCAATAATAGAATAGGATAGGTTGTGGTTGAAATAGTATTAGCAGGAGCATTTACAGGGGTTCTCTCCGGTTTCTTTGGAATTGGAGGGGGGACTATATTAGTTCCCCTCCTAATTATGATAGGTTTCGATATTAAAGATGCTATCGGTATTTCTGTTGTCCAGATGTTGATGGCTTCTCTCTATGGGAGCTATATAAATAAAAAGAGTGGTCTGATAGACCTATCTCTAATAGTCCCTATTGGAATAGGTGGATTTCTTGGAGCATTGGGTAGCTCCTATTTTGTGAAACATGTATCTAGTCAGCTATTAGAAGGTCTATTTTTGTTATTCGTCCTCTATGCAATATATAGAGTTGTTCAACACAACCCGGAAAGTGGAGGAGACAGCGATTTCCAATCTCCTTCTAAATATATACTTCTCCTAATAGGTGCCACTATTGGATTTTTCTCAATTTCGATAGGAGTAGGCGGTTCTCTTCTTCTAGTCCCAATTTTGGTTGGATTTTTCCACTACGATATTAAAAAAGCGATAGCCACTGGTCTATTTTTCGTGATATTCTCTTCTCTTTCAGGAGTTATTACCTTCGCACTACATGGAAATATTCTCTATTTTGAAGGAGTAACAATAGGAATATCGGCTCTCTTTGGAGTGAGATTGGGAATCTGGTTAGGTCATATATCGAGTAATAAGATTAGAAAACTGCTATTGTTACTTTTCTATATTGGAGTAGCAACCTATCTTGCATATAGGTTCTTAGAAACATTATAGATTTAGTTATCCTTACACTATGGAAAATTTAGAACTACTTGAAAAGAGATTAGGATACAAATTCAAAAATAGGCAATATCTAATTGAGGCTCTGACCCATAAGAGCTATAATAAGCCATATAATAATGAGAGATTGGAATTTATAGGGGACTCCATTGTCAATTTTGCAATTACTATGTATCTATACAAATATTTTCCCGACTCTGATGAGGGGTCTCTCTCTAAACTCCGCTCCTCTCTTGTAAGTCAAGCTGGGCTATACAAGATAGCTGAATATCTATCCATTGGTAGATATATACTAATTTCAGATGCAGAAGATAGAAATCAAGGGAGGTATAAAAAATCTCTACTTGCTGATAGTGTCGAGGCAATTATTGCAGCTATCTATCTCGATTCAGGAGAGAATATATCTATTGTCCAAAATGTAATTACCTCCATCTACAATGCTGTTTTTCCAAACATCAGCTTAGATACTATTTTCAAGGATTTTAAAACTACCCTTCAAGAGATAACCCAATCCCGTTTTGGAGTTATTCCTGAATATCGAGTTCTCTCTACATCTGGACCAGACCATAATAAAACTTTTGAAATAGGGGTCTATATAGAAAATCGACTATATGCAGTCTCAACTGGTAAATCTAAAAAGAATGCTGAACAACAAGCAGCGGAAATTGCAATTCAGAAATTGGACAATGAAAATTAGGATTTACTATGAAGATACCGATATTAGCGGTTTCGTCTATCACTCCAACTATCTAAAATTTTGTGAAAGGGCAAGGAGTGAGCTATTTTTCCAAAAAGGGCTATCTCCGATAGATGGCAATAGCCATTTTGTAGTTTCTAAATTGGAGGCTAAATTTATTCAACCTGCAAAGTTTGGAGATATTTTGGAAGTGGATACACAAGTTACAAAAATTGGAGGCTATTCGGTTCAACTGCTCCAAACTATATTTAGAGATGAGGTAGAGATTTTCAGAATGGACATCACATTGGCATATCTAAAAAATGGAAAATTAGCAAAGATAGACAGGAAAACAAAAGAGATATTTTATAAGTGATATAATTGTATTTACCTTTTTACTCAATATTAGATGGAGTTCCTATGAAATACAAATTGGCGAAAGATGACCTGAAACCAGAGGAGAGTAATGTAATTAGTCTAGATGATATTGAAGATATTGTCAAATCTAAAAAAAGTGTTATCTTCTATTTTGATAGAGACAACTCCGAGAAATCTATCAAGGCACTTGCTAAACACTTCGACAAACACAATAGAAGTGTATATATTCGAGAAGTCCGATATGGACTTGATGAAAAAGATTTTATTTACGAGGTTCATATACTCTAAATATATAGAAACTGTCTCCCAAATCTTAGAGGAGTTTAGCTCCTCTCTCCAAATTTGCTCCGATTGACTTCTAAATTATTTTAATGTAGAATATTTCAAATCAACCTATTTTTTAAAGGATATTTTATGGGTAATCGTATCCTAAAAACTGGCTTTTTAAGCATTGCGGCGGCTTCTGTTCTTACCACCAGTGCTTTTGCTGAGATAGAGACAACGATAGAGCCAAGAACTCAGCAAGGGACTACAGCTCTATATTTGAATAAGGCTGGAACAACAGAAGAGATTTTCAGAATCAAAATAGACAATACAGACCCTGTATATTCCCGGCTTGAAAGTATGTCTGTTGAGATAAATTCAACAGCACCGGATTTGAATTTCTTAAACCAGATATTGGTTTATAAAGGGACTCAAAACGAGGATAATTTAGTTAAAGCTTTCAAAATTACAGATGACAATGCTTCATCGACAGATTCAATCAGTTTAGACCTCGATTTTACAGATATTGCATCTGATAATGACAAAGTAAATTTCATCAATACAAAAGAAGGAAACCCAACCAGTTTTATTCTAGTTTTAGATTTCGGACAAATTAGCGGAATCGACGATGCCGAATTGAATGTAACTTTAAAAAGTGGAATCCAATATACAGCTAGAAAAAAGGTAGGAGACACTATTGAAGAGCAAAAAGACCAGCTCCTAGATGATACCCTAGTTAGTAGTAGTGCAACACTCCCAGCTGTAACTGATAATTTCAAGATTGACACTACAAACCCATCGATTGTAGATGCTGGTTTTATTACATCAAGCACAACAACAGGAAAGGCTGTTGGAGTTCCAAATGATGGAGGTAGTGAGAGTTACGACTATAATAAATCGTTTGATGTAAATATCTCATTTACCGAGAATTTGGATAGAGATTACACAGGTGTTCTCTATTTGAGTTACTTCAATGATACAACGAAGGCTTTCAAGTTTGTT
>DTUW01000030.1 GCA_012963895.1 Campylobacterales bacterium
TTTCTTACCACCCATATTCAAACTCTTTCAAATCTCTATTTATCGCTTCATCTGGATTATGTTCTATATTTGCAATATTGATGATGAGGTTGAATTCTCCCAATCCCTGAAAAGCCACCCATAATTTAGGGGGAATTGTCAATCTATAATAGTTCTTAGGAGATAGGATATACTCCTCAAACTCTCCACCTCCATTGGTAATTACAAATTTCACCTCTCCAACTGGAACAGCGAGATTTAGCACCATCTCTCTATGTTTTTTCCACCCCTTGATTTCTCCCCTGTTTATAGTTGTGAAATATGCTTCTCCAAAACCGGCAAACCCATTAGATGACTTTTTAAGGATATGGAATATATTTCCTTTCTGATGGTATATCTCTCTCTCCTTAGTTGCAATAACCCCTAACAATCTGTTCCTTTGAAAATTTTTAATTATAATTGTATCAGTTGTAATTTCGATATATGGAATATTTACCTTTCTCTAAATTGGAGTTTTTAATGGCTACTTGTTTAAGCAGTGTTCAAGTTGGAAATAAATCGATACCTTTCATATTTGAGGAATCCCACCAATTACCAATTGTCCATCTAGATTTGGTATTTCAAAATAGTGGTTCTATATTTGATGGTGATTTGCCGGGATTGGTTCATCTCGTATCCAAACTATTGAATGAAGGTAGTGGGAAATCGGGAATAGATAAGTTTGTTCAGAAACTGGATTCAAATGCAATAAAACTATTTGCAATAAATGGGTATGAATCATTCTCTATCTCTATTACAACTCTAAAAGAGAAACTGCCACAAGGGATAGAACTTTTAAAAGAGCTATTGGAATATCCAAATTTAGATAAAAAAGTGTTGGAGAAGGTCAAAAATAGAACTCTCTCATCAATTTTGAAATTTAGTGATGATTTCGACTATCAAGCATCTAAAAATTTGCAAAAGTTGATTTTCAACTTACCCCCTATTTTTGGAGAAAGCGAAACAATTAGAAAAATAGAATTAGCACATATAGAGAAATATATTAGAAACTACCTCATCGTTGAAAATGTAGTTCCTGTTATTGGTGGAGATGTTGGAGAAGATGAGGCAAAAGAGATTTTGCAATCACTAATAGCAGTTTTACCAAATGGAAAAAGCAGAGAGCTACCAAAATTGGAGTTTGCTCCTAAGAAGGATAGGATAATAGAATATAGAGACACTAAACAATCCTATATCTATTTTGCTTCTCCTTTCAACCTGCAATATAGCGATGAAGATATATATAAAGCTAAGGTGATGTTTTTTATTCTCGGTTCATCAGGATTTGGAAGCAGGTTGATGGAGGAGGTAAGGGTAAAACATGGATTGGCTTACTCTGTAAGTGGTAATCGTCATATTTCCAAAACTAGGTCATACTTTTCTGGGCATCTCCAAACATCGATTGAGAATCAAGATAGAGCAATAGAGTTGGTAGAAAATGTAATTGGGGAATTCATCAAAAAAGGGGCAACTGCTGAGGAGCTGAAATCGGCAAAAGACTTCATATTGGGTAGCGAACCTCTCCGAAATGAGACTTTACCCCAAAGATTGGGACAAGCTTTTAATAATTACTACTATGGACACTCTATAAATCATCATAAAGAGACATTGGAAAAAATAGCTAAATTGAAATTGTCTGACTTGAACAGATTTATCAAAAGCCACAAAGAGATATTAGAACTTAGATACTCAATTATCACACAAAAAGGGAAATAGGTTGAAACTCTTCAAATTCCTTGAAAGATTCTTTCCAAAAATATTTATCGGAATATGGTTGAATGGTGGTAGGTATCATGTATATACAAAATGGCTCTACTCATCCGGTGGTTCTAAACAGGAGAGCTTAGATTTTGATGCCGATGTTGAGATGGATAAACTTTTTGACTATCTAAATAGATTGCAAAAAAACAATATTGTTACCTATATAGCAGTTTTGGACACCTCATCTATTCAGGGGGCTATCCCTACTACTGAGACTAAGAGCTATCTCAAATTCCCAGAAATCAGGAAAATCAGAGATTTCAATGATATTATCTTCAAGCCCCAAGACGGTTGGAGTCTCTTCTCTCTAAAAACTGAGATGTTACATATTCAGAACAAATTTCAAGCTAGTGGGATAGATTTCATCTTCTCCCCTTTTCTTTTGCCAGATGTAGTTTCCAAAAGATTTCAACTACCTCCATCTACTTCAATGTTTATTATCACTGAAAAAGATTTCACAATAGTGGCTATATTTAAAGAGGGTAAGCTCCTTTATGGAATGGTTGCCGATGAGGTTGATGATAATGACAAAGTCATATCCAACACTATTCACGAGGTTGAAAATAATGAGATATTCAATTTTGGAGAGATAGATACAGATATAGAGAAAGGTATCAAATACAAGGAGCAGAGTAGCAGTGCCTACTTTGATGAAGACGATAGCGATGAGGTAGAAGAGATAAAAGATGATGATATATTGGACTTATCAATATTTGACAATATCTCTTTTGAAGAGGAGAAAAAAGATGAAAAAGAGCAGATAAAATTGGTAAAAGAGGATAAAGAGAAGAAGCGAGAAGAGTTGGAAAAATTTTTAGATGAAGAGATTCAAGAGGAACAACCGAAAACAGATGGAGCTATTGAGATAGAGACCACCATAGACCACGAATTAGTATATGAAATAGTTACTCTGAGTGTCCATCAATTCTATCACGAAGAGATATACCCTTCTGACTTTATCGAAAACTGCTATATCTTAACAAATTTGAAAGTTCATAACTCATTTATCCAAAAGTTAGAAGAGGAGTTCAGTTTTGAAACTGAAAAAATCAGAATAGATATAGCTGAACTCTTAGTATCTTTGATAGGGGAGGAGTTGAGTGGAGACTAAATATAGCTATATAGAGCCACGAGTAAAAAGGATAATATCGCCAGAAGTTGGGCTAATTCTCTCATTTTTCATAGTTGTATTTCTATTCATAATAGGGATATTGATATATCTATCTTTTCAGATAGGAAAGTTTGAAGATATAAAACTCTCCTATCAACACCAAATAGAGAAGGTGAAATATCAGACATCAATAATAGATGAAGATATTGGAGTAATTCAAAAGAGTATTGCCACCTCATCGACACTCCACAAACGAAATCTATTTTTTCTCTCTTCAATTCAAAATATTTTGCAACTGGTGCCGGAAAAAATCACAATATCAAAGTTAGAGATGAAAGAGAGAGAGCTAATTATTTACGGAACAACTCCAACTAAGGATATATATAATCTTCTAATGTTAGCTCCTCTGAAATCGATATTTGACAAAAGCTATACCAGTTTCTATTTACAAGATAATGGGTGGTATAAGTTTGTTTCATATAATTCGATGGACGACAATTTGACAATATTTAGGGATAGGTAAATTGTTTCGCAATATATATAGAGATAAAAAGGTTCTAATTACAGGACATACAGGATTTAAGGGTAGTTGGCTTACAACTTGGTTGTTGAAATTGGGGGCGAAAGTGGTCGGGGTGTCGAAAGATATTCCAACTACTCCATCAATGTTTGAGGTGTTGAAATTAGAAGAGAGAATAACTCACTATATAGCTGATATTCGAGACTTGGAAAAGATGAAAGAGATTTTTCAGAGAGAGAAACCAGATTTTCTATTCCATCTCGCGGCTCAACCGATAGTATCAGTCTCATACCAAAATCCGATTGAGACAATCTCATCAAATATATTAGGAACTGCAAATATATTAGAGACTTTAAGGGTTCTCAATCTCAATATCACCGCTGTAATCATTACAAGCGATAAAGCATATGACAATATAGAACAGGTATGGGGATATAAAGAGACCGATAAACTTGGAGGTAAAGATATATATAGCGGTTCAAAAGGTGGGGCTGAACTGGTAATAAACTCCTATTTTCACTCCTTTTTTAAAAACAACCCAAATATTAGGATAGCAGTTGGACGGGCTGGAAATGTGATAGGGGGTGGAGACTGGGCAAAAGATAGAATAGTTGTAGATTGTGTGGAGGCTTGGAGCAAGGGCGAAAAGGTGGAAATTAGAAGCCCCAAAGCCACTCGCCCTTGGCAACATGTTTTAGAGCCGTTGAGTGGATACCTCAATCTAGGGGCTGAACTCTATAAAGATAGAAAATTTCACGGAGAGGCTTTCAATTTTGGTCCTCGTGCCGAGCAAAATAGAACCGTTTTAGAACTCCTTACCGATTTGGCGAGATATTGGGATATTGAAGATGACCCCTATATTGTAACCGATAATATCCCTTTTCATGAGGCTGGACTGCTCAAATTGAATTGTGATAAAGCCCTCTTTTATTTGAAATGGCAAAGTGTCTTGGAATATCCCGAAACAATTCGATTTACCTCTGAATGGTATTACAATTTTTACAAAGGAGACCAAGAGAACTACCAAAAGACTATCCAACAGATAGAGGAGTATGAAGAGTTAGCAAAATCTAGAAATCTGAGATGGAGTATAGATTAGTCTCTCCATCTAAGGAGTAAATCACCATATGCATCTATCCTCCTATCTCTGAAAAAAGGCCATATATCTCTAATCTCGCGAGTCTCCTCTCTGCTAACTTCTCCATATATCACAACCTCATCACTTTCGGAAGCTCTCGCTATCTCCTCTCCTTTTGCATTGAGAATAAAGCTATTTCCCCAAAACTTTATCCCTTTGAAGTTACCCGATGGGTCTTTTTCGAAACCTATTCTATTTGCGGTAGCCACTGGGATACCGTTTGCAATCGCATGGGACTTTTGGATAGTTATCCATCTCTCTAATTGGGCTTTCTGTTCTTCTATCGGCTCCTCTTCTAAAAATCCGATTGCTGTTGGATATATCAATATCTCAGCTCCTGCCATTGCCATAAGTCTTGCTGGTTCAGGAAACCATTGGTCCCAACATATCAGAACTCCCAACCTCCCCACAGATGTATCAATAGGGGTAAATCCCAAATCACCCGGTGTAAAATAGAACTTCTCATAGTAAGCTGGGTCGTCTGGGATATGCATTTTTCGATATTTTCCCGCTATCGTTCCATCTTTTTCAAAGACAACAGCGGTATTGTGATATAGCCCCTCTGCTCTCTTCTCAAATAGTGAAGTTACCAGAACCACCCCATATCTCTTAGCCACCCCGCTCCAAAATTCCAAATCTCGTTGGTAGTTTTGAGCATAATCGAAATTTCTAACATCTTCTACTATACAGAAATATGGGGATTGATGTAGTTCCTGTAATATGATGAGGTCGGCTCTCTTCGATGCCTCCTCAATCTTTTGGACAATCCTAGAATTTATATCCGGACTATAAGCCATTTGAATAAGTGCTAATTTCATCTTATAATCTCTCCACTTTTTGAATATTTTACTATACAGGAGAGGCGATGAGATTTCTAATAGCTATCCTCCTTCTATCTGGTGGGGCATATCTATATCTCTACTTCAATCCATCATATAAGTTATCTATGGAGGCAAAGATATATTACTCAATGGGAGAGTATAGAATAGCCCTAGAACTTGCCAATCAAGCTTTGGAGTTGAGGAGCTATAACACTATGGCTTTTCATATCAAAACTAGAAGCGAAGAGGCTCTAAAAATTATCAACTATATTGAAGAGGCTGATAAGTATCAGCAGGAGATAATAGAAATCCTAAAAGAGAGACCTATTTCAAAAGAGAATAAATATAGAATCAAGATGATGAGTGATATTGTCATTGGAAACTATGAAGCCCTCTCTATGACCTTTGTAGAAGATGAGAAATTGAAAGAGGAGGCACTCAAAAGATACCAGAAATTCCAGAAACTGAATCGTAATATTGTAGAGAGTATCGAAAAAGAGGAGAATCGCCTATCTTCTGATTACTAAAACAGCTTGAAAAGAGAGGGGAAATTTTCCGGGTCTTATTAGAAACTCTCGCAGTTTTGCAATTGGAACTCTTTGCACTCCTCCCGATACACCGCTATTTTTAATATATTTCACCGCTTCCAATCTTGAAGAAAATTCCATTTTGTAATCTAATACCTCATATTCCCAACTCTGGACAAATTCCAATATCTCAGATTTGGAGTAGATAGGTGATGATATTTCTAATTCCTGATGGAGTTCTTGAAATGTTCTACTTGTAAATATAGAAAAGTAGAAAGGTATATCTATCTCTGAAAACCTATTTAGAAATCCTCCAATATCTCTACTCCATTGTAGGGCTGAGTTGGATATTGCTATATCGTAGTTTGAAAACTCTATATTCCAAAAGTTCGGAGAGTCGAAATCTATAATTAGTTTCTCAATCTTTGGAGAGGAGGGGTGGAGTTCCAACATCTTTTTAGAAAAGTCCAGAGCTAAGAACTTCTCAACTTTCCAATTGATATTTTTGTATATAGTTCCTGTTCCTGCTCCAATATCTACTATTCGATGAGGTTGAAAATCGATTTTTGAGATTAGGTATTTTGCGATTTTCTCCTGAATAAGGTTGTATTTTGGATATTTTTCAGAGAAACGAGAAAACTCTTTCTCTACCCTGTTCCACCTCATCGTCTATTTTTCCAGATTGAAAACAGAAAGATTATTAGAGAATTTACAACGATAGAAGCTCCACTAGGGATAGAGAAATAGAAAGAGAGTATCAACCCAAAGAAGACAGCGAGAAAAGAGAAGAGGATAGCCATCTGTAAGGTTTGAAAAAAACCTCTTCTATATTGAATAGCTGAGACAACAGGGATAATTATCAAGGCACTAATTAGAAGAGAACCGATAATATGGATTGAAAAAGCAATTAGAAGAGATACAAGAGTGAGAAAAAGGATATTGAGGATTGCTACCTTTATCCCTGCCACTTGGGCAACCTCTTCATCTAGGGATAGGTATATATAGTCGTTGATAAAGAGGAGCATTACTATACCAATCAGAACTCCTATAATTGAGACTATCCATATATCTTCTGTTTGGACTGATAGGATAGAACCGAAAAGGTAGGAGAGCAGAGAAGCATTGAAATTATCACTAAGGCTAATTAGGATAATAGAGATAGAGAGAGAACCAGAAAGAAATAGAGCCAATAGAGAATCTGAATAGAGATTAAATCTATTTCGTAGAAATTCAATAAGCCAAGCAGACAAGAGAACTATTACAATAGTTGTAAAATGTGGAGAGTAGCCTAACACTATTCCAGTAGCTACCCCCAAGAGCGAGATATGGGCGAGGGTATCAGCTAACATTGAATACCGTTTCAGAACTACAAAGATACCGAGTAGAGGAGTGATGAGGGATAAAATAGTCCCTACTATAAAGGCTCTTTGCATAAATTCATATTGAAATATTTCTAACAATATAGGAACTCCTTGATTTGAAATTTTCTATTCAATTTCTTGAACCAATCTAAATCCAATTCCATTACTCTTCTTGTTTTTCAAATACTTAGCCCTATTGGAGGAGCGGAGATAATATTTTCTAGTTCTCCAATCTCCTCCTCTGATTACTTTGTATTTGTCTTCTCTTTTGTCCATGTAATCTACATGATAGCTATCTTGGCAAAACTCCCATACATTCCCTTGCATGTCATAGACCCCAAATAGATTGGGTTTTTTCAATCCCACTCTGTGAGTAGTTCCATTAGAGTTTTTGACAAACCAAGAGTAATCCTCCAACTTTCCATAAAGAAATCCATAATCCAAATTCAAATCTCCTTTTGCTACATACTCCCACTCAAACTCTGTTGGTAATCTATATTTTTTACCATCTCGTTTAGAGAGCCATTCAGCAAATGCGGTTGCATCTTCCCAAGAGATACCGACAATAGGACAACTTTCATCAAAACAGATATTGCGATACTTTTTCATAGTTCTATTTCGATACCACTCTGGATAGTGGCTCTGGGTAGCTTTTGCAAACTCCATATACTCTCCAATAGTTGTCTCATATTTGCTAATATAGAAATCCTTTGGTATCTCTATCTCTTTGGTAGGTTTCTCGTCAAAGTCTCCATTTTCTGAGCCGAATATGAACTTTCCTTTTGAAATCTTCACAAATTCCATCTTTTCGAGGGGTGAGATTTTTGGTAGTTTCTTATCTCTAAATTGGACTTCAAGGGTAACCAATGCTCCTGTTCTATCTGTGTTCTGAACAAAATAGGGAATAACGATAGATTTTAAATATATCTTCTCATACTCCACCTCATCGGTAATATCTTTCAATATCTCAGAGCCGTTAAAAAGAGTTTCCATCATTTGAGAAGTTTTCGCTATCGACTTATCTATATCCATAATCAACTCTTTTACTATCTCTCTGGTCTCCTTAACAGCATTAGAGTGTCTTCTATCAAACATTTCAGCCTTTGTAAATAGGATACTACTTTTTAGCTCCTCTATATCTCTTTGGACAACTTTGAATCTCTCTTCTAGCTCCTTTTTAGATTTCTGAGCTTCTAACAGGTCTATTGTCAAATCTGAAATCTCTTCACCCACTAACTTTTTATGTTGTTGCAGAATAGCAACTACCTTTTTTCTTGCCTCAATTCTCTTTTCAAGTTTGGAGATAAATTCCTGATGGTCTCTATTGAGTTCCAATATCGTTTTTCTACTCTCTCTATTATGTTTCTCAATAGCTTCTAATGCACTCTCTATCTTGGAATAGAAACTCTCTCTATCGAACTCCAATTTTGGGTATCTCTTTGCAATTTCAGATACAACTTTGTCAATATCTGAACGGGTTCGGATTAGAGATATATATCTAACCTTTCCATCTATATTCCTGTTTCTTTGAAAAATAATTTCCCCTCTCTCAAATGGATATACATCTACCTTAGTTCCATATATGAGAACTGAATGGCTTCTACTCTTTGAAAAAAATATCTTTATATCATTGTCTGAACTATCAGTAATAGCAGTTCCCGATGAGGTTTCGCGAATAGTAATAGAAAGTTCTTTATCAAACTTAGAGATACTATTTACCAATATTCCGTTGATAGTTCTAATGCTTTTTTCCAATATTGCATTGGTGGCACTCTGGATAAATTTGTCCCGACTTACAGAACGACGATTCTCTACAAAAGAGATAAAGTAGCCTTGTGTTGAGATGTTGGAGTTGAATTCAATATCTTTCTCAGATAAATTTTTGAGTTGGGATATGAATAGTTGCTCAGCCTCTATATCGGCTCGAAGCTGTTCTAGTTTCGCCTCTTTGCGACTAATTAGAGATTTGAGGCTCTCTATTTCGCTCTCTTTCTCTTTTATACTTCTATGGAGATAGGAGGCATCTATTGATAGTTTCAATATCTTGGACTGAAACTCCCTTTTTTGTCCCTCAAACTCCATATTTATCTTTTCAAATATCTTTTTTGCCTCTTCAAACGATAGAGATTGGTTATCTATCAAACTCGGAGTAATTCCGGCGGTAGTTTCTGAAATAACTACATCTATATCTGTGCTTTTGAATTTGAACTCTTTACTAAATAGTAGTAGTGGAATTAGGAACAGACCTATCCATTTCATATACATTCCTTTTTAAGATTTATCGACGATTTAACCGATAGAATTTACAAATATTTTGAATTCAAGGATAACGAGAATGAGATATATACTACTCACTACTATTCTGGTGATAAATCTCTATTCCGATTTCATCAAAGCAGAAGTAGGGGCTGGTGGGTGGATGGTGAAATCCACCGGAGAAATCGGAACAACTTATGCCAATGATAAGGGGTATTCAGTTTTGGACTTTGAAGATGATTTGGGATTGGATTCCACCCTCTCAACTTACTTTTGGGCAAACTTCAAACATTTTATTCCAGTAATTCCAAATGCAAGGGTAGAAGTTACCAAATTTGGAGAGAGTGCCACCGAAAACCTCCCAAATTTCGAAACCAAATTTTTTGATGGAAAAAAGATAAAAGACCAGAATGTCCATTCTAAACTAAATCTAGACCAGATAGATGCTATTCTCTACTACAACCTATTAGATGATACTTTCTTTATTACTGCTGATATTGGATTTGGAATGAAATATTACACAGGAGAGATAGAGGTTGATGATGGTTCAATAGATGTAGATTTTGCAATTCCTATTGTGTATGGAAGGTTTGGGGCTAGAATTCCAATGACCAATATTACCGCTGAGACCGATTTGAAATATTTCAAATTTACCCCTGCGGTTGATGCTGAAATGTATGATTTCAGATTCAAAATCCAAGCCACAATATTGGAGTTGGTTATGTTTGATGTAAATCTTGAAGCAGGTTATAGAGTTCATCGTCTCCAACTTATGGCTGCTGAGGATAGTTTTTCAGACTTTGATGCAGATATTAAAACAGAAGTTTCTGGCTTCTTTGGAGGTCTGAATATCTCCTTTTAGATGATATATACCCTTTTTCTTTTCTCCTATTCTGCAAAAAATAGAATATGAAAAAGTTTCTTAGTGATGAGGTCGAGGAGTAGAGATGGGTAGAAAACTAATATCGTTTGATTGGGCGATGAAAAGGATACTAAGAGA
>DTUW01000031.1 GCA_012963895.1 Campylobacterales bacterium
ATCTCTCTATCTCCAAATTTCTTATGGACATCTTTGAAATATATCATCTACTCCAATATCCTATCTGAAATCTCGACCCCCTCCAAAATAGAGCTAATAAAAATTAGGATAGATATATATCTACTTGTGAAATACCTGAACACCATCATTATCGAAATCTAAAACCAATATCCTAAAACTAGGAAAGGCATGTTGGAGTTCCATTACCAATCGGGCTGTATCCTCTTGATAGACCATATTGAAGAATGAAGAGCCACTACCTGAAAGGGTGCTCATCAATGCTCCATTTTCTAAGGCTATCTTTTGAACTCTGAATAGCTCTGGAAGCTGTTTCATTCTCTGAACTTGATGAAATCTATCTTTTGAAGCAATCCGCAAACTATCCCAATCCTCATTGAAAAATGAGGCGGTTAAAAATGAGGAGTGGGAGATATTGAAAATAGCATCTTCTTTGCTATATATATTTGGTAAAGTTGTTCGAGATTTGGCAGTGGATATATTTTGGTGTGGAACTACTATTACCGCTTTTAAATATGGGGGTATATTTTTCTTTTTGTAATAGACTCTATTTCTCTCTAAAACTGCAACTGTGAAGCCTCCAACTACCGCAGGGGTAATATTGTCTGGGTGGTGTTCATACTCCAAAGCAGAATTTAGTATTCTACTCCGTTGTATAGAAGAGAACCCCGCCACTGAACAGGCAGAAGCGATAGCACTTACGATAACCGCCGAACTGCTACCAAGCCCCCTAGATATTGGAATATTGTTATAAAAGGTAAATTGTAGATTTCTATTGGACTGCTTGGATAGACTTTTTTGATGTCTATTGTAGATTTTGAAAAAGAGTTCATTTTTTTTCTGTCGAATATGTCTGCTCTCATTACCCTTCATAATAATTCTAAATTTGTTTGAAGGTTGAATATCTACACAATTTTTCAATTTGAGAGCAATTCCCAAAGTATCAAACCCGGGACCAAGATTAGCACTAGTAGCAGGAACACATATTTTCATCTTCTATCTCCTTAGATAACAGGTAGAATATAGATAGGTTCTATATTTTTTGAATATCTCTCTATCTCAAAGTGCTTAGGCAGTTCAAAGGGGGCTGGGGTGAAATTTTCCAACCTCTCCATCTCTATATCTCCATTATCCCTCTTCACAAAATAGAGACTATTTGTAGCTCGTATAGGCTGGTTAGAATTGAAATAGAAACCATCTACCCCAAATAGAGGAATATTTTTCACAATAGAGATAGTTTTTAGGAATATATATCCAACTTTTATCGCCATAAAACTACCGGGACCATTCGCATATACCATTTTTCCAATAGTGTATCTCTCCAAAATATCTTTAAATAGATGAGGTAATATATCGCTCGTTTTCCCCTCTTGCGATATGGTTTCTATCAGTCTGCCCTCTTTGTATATACCAATTTGCAAAGGCGAATCTATCGCGATAACTATCACATCAACTATATTCGACACGATAATTACTCTTATCAGATAGTAATTTCTGGATTAGCTTATGGTTCAACTTATGGCTACTCGCAAAAGCTCGATAGTTTGCCACAAAATCCACTCCGATAATGGATAGGTCGCCGATAGTATCCAATATCTTATGTCGGACAAATTCATTTTGAAATCGTAACCCCTCTGGATTTACTATCTCACTCTCTCCAACAGCTATCACATTATCCAAATTTGCACCCAATGCCAATCCTTGTGATTTCAATCTCTCAAAGTCTTGCAGAAATCCAAAGGTTCTGGCTGGTGCTATCTCTTTTCGATAACTATCCAAATCTATATCTATTGAAAACTCTTGAACCCCTATTGCTCTATTTGCAAAATCTATTTTTGAGTAGATGGAGAACTTTCCCTCTCTATTTGGAGAGATAGATACATATCTATCCCCCTCCCTAATTGTGATTTCCTTCTCTATTATGAAAATAGGTCGTCTGCTTTCCTGTTCCACAACTCCAACATCTTCTATCTTTTCTAAGAACTGAATAGAGCTACCGTCCAATATGGGAGGTTCAACCGAATCCATCTCAACCAATAGATTGGAAATCCCTAAACTCCATACAGCAGACATTAGATGCTCAATAGTAAATATCTCAACTTCTCCATTTCCAATAGATGTAGCCATATTGGTATTTACAACCACATTTGGAGATAGAGGGATTTTGTGATTTCGATATTGGAAAACTATTCCTGAATTTTCCGGTAGGGGCTTCAATTTGAGATTGGATATTTTCCCCTTATGGAGACTTATTCCCGAGAACTGCACCTCCTCTTTTATCGTCTTCTCTCTCATCTACTCTATAACTCTTCTACTATTAGTTTTCTGTTGAAATCCAATTTCAATAGCTTCGCCTGTTTAGTTTGAAATTTCTTTTTTTCCAAAATTACTCCATTGAAAATTACTGTTCCGCTCTCTCCAATATCTCTAATTATCATATATGAGCCGTTGCAGATAACTTTTCCGTTTACCGTTCCAAAAATCTCCAAATTTCCAGAGGTCTCTACTTCTGCCCCGTCGTTTATTTGAGAGAAGATAGCTATATCCCTATCGCTTTGGATAGCTACACCTGAACGGATAGGCTTCTCATACACTTCGCGGACTTTGATATTTTTCTTCTCTCTCTCTTCTGGGATAATATCCTCCACCTCATCTAGACTAATCTCCACTCTATTTCTGCTATTGAAATCGCACTCTTTGCTATTGATGAGGTAGCAGACTTCCCGCTCATTTAAAAACTCTTCTATATCTGAAAAGTCCATATCACCACTTAAAACAATAGTAAAGTTTTTTAGTATGGGTTCATTTCTTTTGAAGTAGTTGAAAAACTTCTCTTTCTCATCTTGCCCTAATATGAATTCGAAAATCTGTAATGTATGTTGTCTTGCGTTCACTCTGTTTTCTCTATTATTTTTTTAGCATTTGTAATAACATCAGTTACATTATTTTTTATCCAAACTTTATCCATCCACTCCTCAGGACGGACAGGAACTCCCTGAACATAGACCCCAAAATGGAGATGGTCTCCAAGAGCCAATCCAGTTTTTCCTGTATTTCCTATGATATGTCCAACATCTATTAAATCCCCTTCATGAACTCTAATAGATGAGCAGTGACCGTATAAAGTGAATAGACCCAATCCGTGGTCTATAATTGGACTAATCCCATATACTCCATTATCATCGGCAAAAACCACTTTTCCCTTATTACTTGCAATAATTGGAGCTCGTCGAACACTTGCTAAATCGAGTCCCATGTGGTTGGCTTCACTCACAAACTCATCATGATAGAAATACTTTCTATGGTCTCCAAAACTGGCAACAGATATAGCCCCTTTCAAAGGTTTGAACGGATTGAGATTGAAATCTGTTATCACCTCATTTCTATCTATTTGAGTAGTCTTCTCTGTAATCAGTTTCTCATTCTCTGCCCTAATATCTTCATTTACAATTTTGAAATATTCCACCACATCGTCGGTATATTCAGATTTTTCATGAGTAGATGCAAGAGTGGCTATTTTGCCATTTAAAAAACTCTCTTTTAAACTGATATTGGAGAGCTTATATCTTTTCTCTTTTAGATATAGATTCAATCCAGTTGTAGCCACATTTCCAGCTCTATCCTTAGCCACAATCTTTCCGTTGAATGTTACATCTCTCAAATCCCAAGCCACTAAGGAGATATAGTATTTTCCTCCTCCTTCTAAGAAAGGTTGTGGAATAAATTTTTTTCCTGTTGTGGTTTCTATATAGACATCAGCCAGATTACTATTAGCCCCATCATCGACTTTAAAAATTACCGTTGCTGCTCCACCCCGTCTAATGCCGTAAGATGAATTCACCACTGATATAGTAGGTTTCACTGTATCGACTATTACGGTCTCTTCATATGTAACTTTATTACCAGAGAAGAAATTCCAATTAGAAAAGTCGGTAGCTTCAACTCGTATAACTGTGTAATTGTTTCTAAATTTGCTATTTCGAGGTAGAGAGATATTAATATCTACACTCTTTACCTTTGGCTCTTGAAAATGACCATCTCGATATGTGATGAGGTTTCCATCTCCATTATCTATCGCAACTCTAAACGACTTTATTGCATAGTTATCACTAATTTTCAACTTTATCGGCTTAGACAAATTCCAATATTTCACCTCATCAATCTCAATTTGTGGAGGTTCTCTCTCAAAGAGATTGGAGGTAATAAGATATTTGATGAACCAAACCACAAGCAGAACTGCGAGAATTTTTCTACCAATTTTCTTTTTCTCTTTTGGAGGGTCAGGAATCATATTAGGGTCAAGTAGCTTCATATATCTATCCTACTCCAAACTATTTTGGATATATGTTAGTAGCTCTTCAATATTTTCAACCATCACATACCCCCTCACATCTACATTATAGTAAAGTCCATCTCCAATAGCTCGGAAATCTCCCTCCATCTTCTTTTTTGTTTCTTCATCGACAATAAATTCAAATTTAGAAATAATTTTTTTATAGAGAGCTGGATAATCCTTTACCTTTTGTAGAATATATTTCAACATCTTGACAAAGAGAGGAGGAAAGGCTCTATCAGTTAGAATATGGTATTCTCCAAGTAGGTATATTTTTGCTCGATTGGTCTGTAATATCTCAAATATCTTTTTTCTCTTCCCCCTCTTTCGGTTCCAATATCTCTACTTCTATCTCCTCCTCTTCTTCTTCTTTTGGTCTCTCTATCTCCTTTTTGGGTTTCTCTATCTTCTCCTTCTCTTTTTTCTTTTCCTCCTCTTCTCTTTTCTCTTCTAGAAATTCATCAAACTTATGCTGTTTAGTTTCGAATTGGGGCTTTTTGAGACTGGTTTCACTAATTAGCTCTTTGGAGCTTTTGGGTTGTATCTCTATATCAGCTTCGAAATTGGAGATATTTAGAATCTTTTCGCACTTCTTATCTCCAAAGTCGATACCCATCTGGATATATTCTATATACCTATGTAAATCTTTCAATCCATACGAGGGGCTAAATGAGAAAAATAGTTTTAAAATACTCAAATCGCACTCTGTAAGTTCGAATATATTGAAGCTATATATTTTCTTATTCTCCAATCCATCTCTCTTATTATCGGCTATCCAGTAATCTATTCCATTTGTAAGAATTCCAAAATTGATACTTTCACTACTGTTTAGATATAAGGTGAGTTGCTCAAAATCTTTTATAGATAGTTTGTGAGATAACCGTTTAGCTTCTATAATAAATTTAGAACCATTTTCAAATATCAAAGTAATATCTACCCTCTTTTTAGTTGTCGTTACATCTTCAAAAATTACCCTGTTTTCATTGAAAACATCCCAACCAAGATATTTCAACATCGGGAGTATTGTTGATATTATTGTCTGAGTTTCGCTAATGTCTCTTTTTATTCTATTTATCTTCTGGATTATTGGAATAAGTTTCATAATAGTAATAGCCTCTATCAATTTTCAGAAATTCTATCAAATTTACTTTTTTGGGAGGAACTCCCTCAATTTTTGATACTCCTCTTTTGAAAAAAATCTCTTCTTACCAGTGGGTAGAGCATTTAGATGAACCCAGCCATAACTAAGTCTTTTTAAGTCCAAAACTTCTAAGTTGAAAGAGGAAAAAAATCTCCTTAGTTCTCTATTTTTTCCTTCGCTAATACTAACTTTTAGAGTTGAATAGTTATTCCCATTTTTCAAGATTTTGAACCAGTTGAAGGGTTGAATATGTAGAGATTGAATATCACTTTTTTCGTGTCCGCCTGCCGATGAGGTGAGTTCTATTCCCTTTTCCATCGATGTGATGATTTTGTTTGTAATCCGTCCATTTACCTTTATCTTATATACTCTCTCTAAATTACTATTCATCAACTTATCGACAATATCTATCGCATCACTCAATATTAGCAACCCTTCACTAGCGAAATCTAATCGACCAACAGGAGAGAAGCCTCTATATTTGCCACCGAGAGAGTGATAGATAGTTTTTCTACCTTTGGGGTCTCTTTTGGTTACCAATTCCCCTTTTGGCTTGTTATATACGATACAGGTATAGTTTTGCTTTTTGCGAATCGCCCTATTATTGATGGATATTTTCCACTTCTCATCTACATCAATTGCAGGGTTTGTAACAACCCTGCCGTTTATTTTTACTTTTCCATCTAATATCAGCTTATCTGCTTCTCTCCGGGAGTAGTTGCTATTGTGGGCTATATATTTATTCAACCTCATCTATGCAAAAGTTGTCCCACCATCAACTATAAAGGTCTGTCCAGTTATCCAACTCGCTTTGTCAGTTGTAAGAAAATAGCAGATACCGGCAATATCTTCTGGTAGTCCCATTCTGGAAAGTGGAGACCTTTTTACAACTTCACTTTTTACCTCTTCATAGTTTGGAAACTTTCGCAATGCATCTGTATCGATTGGACCACCAGAAACAGCATTCACTCTAATTCCTTTGTCCCCCAACTCGTGAGCTGCATACTTTACAACTGTTTCCACCGCTGCCTTACTATTGCCATGACCTGTATAGTTTGGGGTATATACAAGGTTTCCAGTTGAGGAGAGGGATATTATAGAGCCACCTCCAACCTTTTCCATTCTCTTAGTTGCCTCTTGTGCTCCAACGATAAAGGCTACAACGGTAGCAGTATAGATATTGAGAAGCCCCTTAGGTTTCAATCTCATAAAAGGACCGAAACCTCCAACTACTGAACGACCGGAGATAATAGCATTGGAAATAAAAAAATCTACCCTTTGGAAATCTCTATCAATCTCCTTAAATAGCTCCTTGTAGCTCTCAGGTTGTAATATGTCTAGCTTATATGCTCTATATTTTCCCCCATACTTTGAAGTAAGTTCCTTGACTATATTTTCTGCTAATTCACTATTGGAATTGTATGTAAAAGCGACATCAACTCCATTTTTTGCAAACTCTTCTACAATTGCTCTACCAATTCCACGAGTTCCACCGCTAATAACTAATGTTTTTCTCATTACCTCATCACCTCATATTTTTCTAAAACTTTTTCAAGTCTCTTCATATTTTCGGAACTTGGAGGAGTTAGAGGCAATCTATATTCTAAGGTGTCGATAAGTCCCGCCAGGAACATCATCGCCTTTATTGGAATAGGATTGGATTCTATGAATAGAACTTTATTGATTTCATACAGCTCCCTATTGACTCGATTGGCTTCCTCAAAGTTACCAGATAGAGCAAATTTCACAAGTTCAGAGATTCTGTTAGGTAATAGATTGGCTGTAACAGATATTACCCCTTTTCCACCTGAATTCAATATCGCTCCATTTATGGCATCGTCTCCACTAATAATATCCACCTCAGGAGAGATATTGGAGAGGGCTACTACTCTCTCAATTGAACCTGTCGCCTCTTTTATAGAAAAGATATTTTTCACACTCTTAACAAGTCTTTCAACTGTTGAAGGGAGAATATCTACCCCTGTTCTAGATGGAACATTGTATAACATTAGAGGAATATCTATCGATTCTGCTATCTGTTTATAGTGTTGGTATAACCCCTCTTGTGTCGGCTTATTGTAATAAGGTGAAACTGTCAAAACAGCATCAGCTCCAACTTGTTGAGCGAATTGAGCTAACTCGACAGCTTCACGAGTGCTATTGCTACCCGCACCAGCAAGAACCTTTGTATTGCTCTTTTTTGCAACCTCTACCGCGATTTCTATACATCTTTTATGTTCGTCATGAGAAAGAGTTGCACTTTCTCCTGTTGTTCCAACTGGAACTATCCAATCTATCCCTAGTCTTATCTGTCTCTCTATTAGTTTAGAATATTGCACCTCATCAACTTCACCATTCTTAAATGGTGTAATTAGGGCAGTCATTGAGCCTGTTGGTCTAATCACTCTTGAACCTTCTATATATATATGTTGTAAAATTTATAAAAATAGATGGCTGTATTTTAACAGAAATAGGATAGGAGATGAGGTGAGCAGAACAGGGATTATACAGGGAGAAATCCGTCCAACAGATGAGTGTGATTATACCTCCAACTGCTTTTATAGACGACCAGCTGACTTTTTAAGGAGTTCAACAGATTATCAAGATGACCCACGAGAACATTACGACGGAAAACCATTTACTAAGGATTGGTGGAGACACAAATTTTTTATATGGGATAGGGCGATAGTCCATTTTCTCTATCGTCGTGAGAGAATGATGTATATATTGTTTGGAACATTGATATTTCTTTTGATTTCACTCATTACTCTTCACCAAAATATCTATTCTCATATGGTTTTTGCCTACTTTACATTAGCAGTAATGTTCTATTTCATAATGAATAAGAGTGAAAATAGAGTAATAGACATGTATATCAAGATTAGTGCAGTCTATCTGGTGTATAGATATATATATTGGAGAGTAACGGAGTCGATTACATATACGGGATTTTTCGACTTTATAGGAACAATAGGGATATTTTTATCAGAAATCTATTCAACTATTCTGTTTTCTCTCGGCATATTTACCTCTATTATGGTTTTAAATAGGAGAGTGGTAAATCTTGAAGGAGTTCCAAAAGATGAATTACCTACGGTAGATGTATTTATTCCAACATACAACGAACCCTATCAAATGGTAGCTGATACAGTAATAGCTGTTACGATGTTTGACTATCCACCAGACAGATTGGCTATCCATATATTAGACGATGGAGGGACTGACCAAAAATGTAATGACAAAAACCCAGAAAAGGCAAGAGCAGCAAAAGAGAGACGACAGATGTTTTTAGAGTTCGCTGAAAGAATAGGGGTCGATTATCTTACAAGAGCTAAGAACCTCCATGCAAAAGCGGGGAATATGAACTCAGCTCTAAAAGTTACTAATGGGGATTTAGTTCTCATTTTAGATTGCGACCATATTCCAGCCAGTGATTTTCTACAAAATACTGTTGGGTGGTTTTTGAAAGTCCCTAAGATATTTCTAGTCCAAACTCCACACTCCTTCTATAATCCAGACCCAATTGAGAAAAACTTAGATATTTTTGGACTTGCACCAGCTGAAAATGATATGTTTTACAAATATATCCAGAGAGGACACGACTTTTGGGATAGCTCATTCTTTTGTGGTTCGGCTGCTGTCATTAGAAGAAAGTATCTAACCGTGATTGGAGGTATTGCGGGGGATACAATTACAGAAGATGCAGAAACTGCTCTAACCCTCCATGCTGCTGGGTTAAAAAGTGCATATATAGCTGTCCCAATGGTTAGAGGTCTTCAAGCTGAAAGTTTTGATGGGCTAGTTCTTCAAAGGGTAAGATGGACTCAGGGAATGATTCAGATATTTCTTTTAAAAAATGCTTTTAAATATAGAGGTCTTTCGTGGTTCCAAAAACTTAGTTACACATCAGCCTCTTTCTTTTGGTTTTTCCCTTTTGTTCGATTTATCTTTCTTACTGCTCCTCTGTTGTATATTTTGTTCGAGTTGGAGATTTATCAAGCTTCAAGCTTAGAACTATTGGCATATACCGCACCTCATCTACTATTAGCTATTTTCATATCTCAATATATTTATGGAGATGTTCGATGGGGTTATTTTTCTGATGTGTATGAATCGGCTCTAACAATTTTTACACTACCAGCTGCTATTGAAGTTATGGCAAATCCAAATGACCCAGAATTTGAAGTTACTCCAAAGGGTGAAGACTCTTCAAAAGATAGGGTAAGTAATCTAGCTATTCAGTTTGTCTGGTTCTCTATGCTATTTATATTAGGTTTTATAGTAGGGGTATATAAATGGTTTGCCTATCCTGAACTCCATTCAGCTCTCTCTTCAACTATGAGTTGGTTAGTTTTCAATTCAATATTTATCGTTACTTCTCTTGCAATTGCGAGTGAAAAGAAGCAATTACGACAATATGTCCGGATTCCATCTAATGAGAGGGTAATTCTGAAAGTCGATACTGATACCTATATTGGAAAAATTATCGATATGTCCCTTTCTGGTATGGCTATAAAGTTTCCAGACAAGATTACAGAAGAGATAAAACCTAAGCTAACTCCTGGTAAAGAGGTAAAGATATTAATATATGATAATGAGGGTCGCCTATTTGCTATATATGGAAACTTCCTAAGATTTCTTTTTGGAACTCGATTTACTATGAGATTTAAAAATGCAGAGACCGATTTGGAACTTCGTAAAAAATTGGTCTCTCTAATTTTTGGTGAAAAAAGCAGATGGCACGAAATGGACTATCAAGAGAAACCTAAAAATCCATTCGCAAGTCTTTGGATGCTCTTCTCACATGCTACTAGGTCAGCTAGTATTAAAGTGGCTTATAAAATGACATTTCTTGAATTCAAAGAAGAGCTAAAAAGCTGGTTCAGGATTGGAAAATAGAAAAATCTATCTTTTTAGTCCAGACCGACACAAC
>DTUW01000032.1 GCA_012963895.1 Campylobacterales bacterium
TGTCTTTTTTAATAGCTTTCAGAGTGATATTAGTAATTACATCATTGTTTAAAACAATTGTCCCCTTTTTTGAAAAATATCCCTTTTTAGATACCTTAAATTTATATGTTCCCTTTGGATATTTTCTATCTTTTGAATAGTTATCTATCCCCTCTATCTCAATTTTCGCATTTTTTGGATAGGTATTTATCACCATCTTAAAATGGGATTTCTCTAATTGAACATTTAAAACAATATCCCTATCCAATTTAATATCTATATCTTTTGAAAAATAACCCTCTTTTGATATTCTGATTTTATAGCTTCCATCTTCTAAATATTGATTATTTTGAAATTTTTTCCCTTCTGGACTGATAAACTCAACTTTTGCATCTTTTGGAGTTGTATTGATGGTTAATATATGCTGTTTCTCTTCTTGAATATCTATTTTCGATTTTCCTATAACTCCATTTGATGCTATATCTACTACCTTGAAATCTCTTTTCTTTGGTAAAACAAAAAAGAAATCCCCAGTTGTCTTATCGTAACTTGCTGGTGACTGTTTTCCGTTCGTCTCCTTCTCAACTTCTTCACGAACCAATTTGAAAATATCATTTAATTTCAACCCCTCTCTATCTATATGTTTCAACAGAGATTTTGTAAAAACACTATGGTTACCTTTTCCATCACTCGCCCACTCTCCAACATCAGCTGAATAAGCTATATATAATCCCTTTGCTGGTGGAGGAGTTGTAAAACCTTTACCATCTCCCAAAACTGCTCTTAAATAGTCGTTTTTTGCAAATGGATTTGCTCGACAAGCATCTAAAATAACAACATTTAAACGGTCTTTGGAATTTTCTATCTGCAATAAAATATCACTTAAACTAATCGACTCATATTTAATATCCATTCTCTTTTTAATATTTGCCTCGACTGGAACTAAATAATTGACCCCTCCAAGCTCTAAGCCGTGTCCTGCATAGTAGAAAAGTCCAACCCCTTTTTTACTTTTCAACTTCTTCACAAACTCATCTACTTTATCTCTTATCTCTCTACTTGTTCCATCTTCTAAATAGACAACCTCAAACCCTAAATTTTCCAATTTCTTAGCTACTGCTCTCGCATCATTAATACTATTTCTCAAAGGTTGAAGATGGATATAGTTGTTGTTTCCTATCACCAAAGCGGTTCGCTTTTCATTCTGATAAAGTTCGATTTTGTCTGTTGGAATATATTTCGGTTCAGTAATGACACCATCAACTATATTATCACCCTTCTTTTTCAATTTTAATAGTCGCTGTTCTTCTGATATGTTCTTACTTTGATGAATAGCCTCACCACACCCACTCAATGCCAAAATTGTTACTACTGAAAAAGCAATTCCATAATTTTTCATCTCTTATTTCCTACTCTGAAAATGGATTTTTCCAACCGCTTCATCAATAGGGGTTAGTTGTCTATATTCTATAAGTTTATCAATATTTTGATATACCCGTCCATCAAGTATATACTGGGTCTCTCCATCTTGTTTTATTTTCATATATGTCGGTAATGAGGTTATCGGTCTTTGAGAAGCGACCACCTCAATATATTCATCTCCAACAGGTTCAGAAACTTGAAAATTTCCAAGTAATATCCATTTATTTATCATGGAGTTTGGAACTCTGATAATGAATTTCTCAACCCCTTCTAAATGGTCGTTCCACTCTATAAGATATGACTTACTTATTCCTGTCGTGGTAATAATATGGTCGATGGTATAGAAATAGCAAGGTTTCGAAAACTTTACTAAGATTTGGTAATTTTCTCCAACTTTGAGAATTTTTCTATCTGGATTGAGCCTAATTTTTACCCAACTAAATTTTTCCCAATGTTTAGGTTGAAAATTGATTTCAGCTATTTTGTTTTCAACCACTGATATAGAAGTTGGAGGAGATGGAAGATGTCCAATTTTTAGAACCTTAGCCACCGAAAAATATCTATCAAACTCTTTTTGCAATTCGAAAACTTTTTTTAATAGAAAAATCTTAGTTACATTGTCTCTACTCTTCTTAGCTTCATTCTGATAATGGATAATCGATTTTTTTAGTTGTTTCAACTTTTTAATATAGAGATGTTTAGAATGTTTGGTATCGATTTTTGCAGTTACTTGATATTTGTCATCGATAAATTTTGGTTTAGAAAAAATTGGATTTAAAATAGGATAGTTGTATTGAAATTTTGAAACTTTCTTTTTATTGTCTTGGACAACCTGACCATTTTCAACCTGTTGAACTTTTTCAAAAGAGGCGAGAAAGTCGCCACCAATATTGGTTACAATATCTAATATTGCCTCTTGTTTAGCTTGGGTTGGAGTTGAACCTATCCCAACCCCTGTTATCGTAACTCCAAAAAGAGAGAAGGGAAATAAGAGAAATAAAAGCAATTTCATGTCTATTACCCAAATTTAGTTTTAGGACTATTATATACATCTATTCTATCTTTCCTATATCTCCATCTTTTTAGCAATCTCTTGAAGTTGTTCGAAAGAGGTAATTAGTCCAGTTTGGAGGGCAAAAATGAGATTGTTTTCTATTTTGTCTCTTTTTTCCTGAATTTGTGCATGGTGTTCTTTTTCGTTATAGCCTTTGGTG
>DTUW01000033.1 GCA_012963895.1 Campylobacterales bacterium
CCAAGAATCTAGACACCAAAAAGACAGCGGAAACGGCAAGTCTAGACAATGGGAATTATAGCTAAACAAACTGAAAAACATTTCAACCTTGTTTTAGAAAAGATAGAGAGTAGCTACAAGTTAGCAAAACTCCTCCTAAAAGTCTTAAAGGCTAAGACTGGCAAAAAAAATATTAAAGCAGATAGATACTATCGTGTAATAACACTGTTTAGCTCACACGATGACAACCCTCTCCTATTGAAAATCTTTGGAGAGAAAACCTCTCTATCTAGAACAAATTTCATAAAGAAAACTATTGAAGCCCTAGAAATAGAACTCTCTCCTCTAATGTTGGAGACACTCCAAAAAGAAGAGGCAAGATATAAACAACAGGCTCAAAAGATAGAGGAGCAAGAAAAAAGGAAACTTGGGGTTCTCACTAGGGAAAGAACCGGTTACGATGACTACATAATAAAACTACACCTCTCCCAACAATATGAAGGAGACAATAAGAGACTAAAATATATTGATTTCTCAATTTTTGAATATGATGAAAAGGAGCTATTTGAGAAGTTACTAGGTATCCCTTCACTTGATGAGGTAGTATATAGATACTTCTCAAACTTCTTTTTTAAGAACCAATATGGAGATTATGAATTTATCCTCCACCGTTTGACAATGTGGAACGATTTCCATTTTTCCATAAGAGAATTAGAGAAGGGCAATACAGGAAGTGGATATAACGAATACCACTATAAACAATACATAAAAGAGACACAAGAGGAATGGGAGAAAAACCACCCATTCAATGTTTGGATACCGGGTGTCTATAAAAAATTAGAAGATGCCACGAGTAGAGATAAGCATATATATGGTTATCAATCTCACCATATGTATATTTATGGTGATAAAGTAAAAGATGCAAAATATATAAAACCTACTGGTTACAACACCCACTCCTACTTCTTTGGCAATGTTAAGAATTTAAAATCAATAGAAAAAATTTTCATAGTTGAAGGGAATAAAGACATGATAACTCTCTTCAACATTTTGCACCAAAACGGGGTTGAAAACTTTATTATTATCCCTCTACCGGGTATCAATTTCTTTGAAAAACAACTAAAAGAAATTTACTACTATATTGTTAATGCTGGTAAAAATGAGAATGATATATCTTTCTATTATTGTTTAGATAACGATGAAACTGGACAAACTCCATTAAAAAAGGACATACAAAAATTACCTCTCTCAATAAGAAAGAATTTTTATAATCTGGACTGGAATAGGGCTATCTCTCCTAATTCAAAGATAGAGAATGGAGATATTACAGATTATGCATTAGAGGGGACAATAAACCTATCACTAGAAAATTTCACTCCTATTCTCTTGCCTCTATATACAGAGGAACAGATAAGACAAAAAAACGATAATTTTATACATGAGACAAAATATAAAGGAGAGGAGAACTTCTCCAAAACAATAGAGAATAACCCTTCTCTAAAAGAGATATTTACTAATCCGGTTCATAACTTGATTGTCCAAGCCCCAACAGGATTTGGGAAATCTCACTACCTCATCAACAACCTCATCAACGATATTCCTTCAAAAACAACAGTATTTACAATATTGCCAGTAAAAATATTGAGAGAAGACTTTTTAGATAAAAAGAAGATATGGAAACTATTAAATCAATATATTGGGGCAGTAGAACTTTTTGATATAGAAATACCAATAAAAGAGAAAAACACATTCACATCTACTATCCAATATATGGAACAAATAGAAGCCTCTCCTATAAAAAAAGCTATCTTTATGGAATACATAGAGAGACTAATACAAGACAACCAAAAAATCATCTTCTACATAGATGAAGCACATTTAATAAGTGCAATAACAGAAAAAGGACATATGTTTATAGAGAGGTTGGCAAAACAATATCCAGACAATATAAAAATAATCCAGATAACAGCTACCGCCCCTATAAACAATCTAGTATATAGAGATGAAGGGTATCGAATAATCAACATACAAGGAAAAACCCTCCAATTCAGAAATATAGAATATTATCAATATCCGAGAGGTATAAAAGTAGAAATACCTATATACCACCAGATAACCCCTCTCCTAAAAGATGGAAAGAAAGTATTAGTATTGTTGAATAGCAATGAAAAGAGTGTAAATCTGAAACACCTAATAAAAAGAAAGTTGCCAAATAAGAAGGTAGCTTTAATCAATAAGACAACTTTATCCAAGATGGATAATGAGATAGGGGAGGAATTTTGGAGAGAAAACGACCTCATCATTACAACCAGCATTACAGAATTTGGAGTAAATTTCTTTAACACGGGGGTAGATGTAGCAGTAGCAGTAAATACAGACCTCATCTCCTCTATACAGTTTTGGAGTAGGTTAAGAGATAATCCTAATTGTGATTTAATGGTAATAACACCGGAAAAATCTCAGATAGTAAATCAAAAAGATCAAAAATCCGACCTTACAATTAGATACGATTTGGATAGTTTAGACATAGATATAAACAATAAAGACAAAATAAAATCATTCTCTAAAAAGATAGCAGGGAAAAATTATCGAAATGAAAATATAGCTAATGGAAAATTATCTATCTACCTAC
>DTUW01000034.1 GCA_012963895.1 Campylobacterales bacterium
GCACAAGAACAAAATATTTCTTTCTCCAAACTCGATAATTTGGAACTAGTCGAAAAACCGAAAGAAGAGAAAAAACCTATTACACAAGAAGATATAGTTTTTGAAGTGATAAATAACAAAGAACTAATTGAAAATATGAAGCAGTATTATGGCGACCTAGATTCAATTGACACAAACCAATCTACAACCTCATCAAATAACAATATCACTTTTGAACCTATTGAAGCTATAACGGTTATAGACAATATAGAGAGCAACAAAAATAGTGATGTTGATTTTTGGGACGACATATATATATTTAGTGATTCGATAGATGTCAATACAACAATAGAAGAAGAGAGAAAAGAAGACCTATCAGCAAATAGACAACCAAGTAAGAAACAGAACTTCAAAATTGAAAGTATCCAACGACAACCTATAATATTAGACAATATACCTGAACAGGAAATTATCTCTCAACCTACCATGTCTCATAGTATAAAGTATATACCATCTATTCCAAATCAACCAATATTGGATAAAAATCCATCACAAAACAGTATCAACATAGAAAATGGGTGGAATATGTTTCAACTATTCCAACCTATTACAAATAAAAATATACAGGACAGCATAGAAGTGGAGAATATAGATTCCGTATTTGGAGAACCTTTATCTAATACCCAAAGACAAAATAGAAAGCCTATTTCACCGAGTAATCCACAAAATGCTCAATCTCAGAATCCTTTTTCACAACTATTCCAAAAACAATCACCGAACCCTATTCAACAACAACAACCTATAAAGAAATCACAAAAAATCCAACAGAATGGAAAACCGAATTTACAACCAAATCAACAGAAAAAGAATAATAAACCCCAAAAACCTAAAAGAGAAACTAAAAAGGAAAATAGATACAATACTATCTATTTAAGCCCTATCCTGAATTTGCAGTAATTAAAGGAAATATGATGAGGTTCTCTATTGCAACTATTGCAATATTTCTACTATCCATAAATCTCAATTCAAAAAGTATAGATGCCCTAATTAGGGATTTTCAAAAAAGAAATTTCAAAGTTGTCTGCCAAGAGGGTATGAGAAAATATCAAGCAGGTAATAGAGATGAAGATTTTTTAGGAATGGTTGGAGTTGCTTGTGCCGAAATAGACTATATCAATCCACTGGGTATCCTCCAAAAATCATTAAGAAGCACTAAGGCGGGGCGGAATAATGCCTCCTATTTTGCTACTCTAATTTTGCAGAAAAAATTACTATATCAATTCATGTTAGACAATATAGAATTGGGCTATTTGAGAGTTCCAGACACTGGACATATTCTATCAGTCGTCTTCAAAAATTTAGTTCTCAAAAATTACAAAGTAATATCAGAAAATCCGAAATCGTTAGAAATTGAAGATGGAAACCGAAAAATCAAGGTGTATATCAAAAAGGCAACTCCTCCAAAGGTGATGGTCGATATATATAAAAATGGTAATAAAGTTGAGAGCCATTGGTATAGATAATGAAAAAGGTGGTAGTGATTTTGAGTGGGGGCATGGATAGCTCCCTCACAGCCTATATTATGAAAAATCGAGGATATGAAATTGTCCCCCTCCACTTCTCCTATGGTCAAAGAACTGAAAAAAGGGAGCTTCAAGCTTTTCACGATATTTCCAATAGTTTGAATGTAATTGGCAGATACACTATCCAACTTCCATTTTTTAAAGATATAGGAATAGGAACGACATCACTAATAGATAGAGATATGCAAATAAATGAAAAAGGAGTATCCACCTCATCAATTCCTAACAGCTATGTTCCATTTCGTAATGGAATTATGTTGAGTATAGCCACAGCGGTAGCTGAAAAAGAGGGGGCAGAAGGGATAGCAATTGGAGTTGTGGAGGAGGATAGTTCGGGGTATCCTGATTGTAGAGAAAATTTTATTTCAACTTTTGAAAAGAGCATAAATCTCGGAACGAAGCAGGGGAAATTTCGAATTTTTCGCCCCTTAGTAAATCTGCACAAGTCTGAAATCGTTAGAGAAGCTATCAGATATGGAGTTCCCCTCCACCTAACTTGGAGTTGCTATCAGAGAGAGGATAAGGCTTGTGGAGTGTGTGATAGTTGTAGGTTGAGATTGAATGGATTCAAATTGGCAGGGGTAAAAGACCCGATAGAGTATGTAGAAAATACAAAATATAAAGGATAGAGAGATGCTAACAGCTTTGGCAGTGCTTTTACTAAGTGCAGTAGGTGGCGGGATTGTAGGGGCTTTACTAACCTCTACATATCCAGCAGATTCTATATGCAACCAGTGTAAAGATAAAGCAGAATGTCAGCAACAGATTCTATATGAAAGAGCTATTGAATATGACAATGTGGAATCTGAACAGGTTCGAGAATTTCCAGAATCAGAAGAACAATTAGAAGAGATGGAATATTTAGAAGATACAGAGAATGAAGAACAATAGGATAGAGAGATGGAGAAGTTAGCAACCAAAATAGCTCTATTACTATTTCTATCTATCTCACTCTGGGGAAAGTCTGCAATAGAAGTTGTAAAAAGTGTAAAAAATTTCAGAACGATAGCGGTTGAAGATGGCTCAATAGAGAAGGAGATAGAGAAGCTATCTCCAAAGTTTTACAGACTTTTAGTAAATGATTTGACAATCCTTACCTACTTTGATGTAAAGGATACAGGTCAAAAAACTGAGTTCGACAAGAATGGGGCTGAGTTCGAAAATAGGAATTTGGACTATATTCTAAAATACAAACTATATTACGATGATTTAGACAATCTATCAGCTGATATAAAATTTATCAACAACCAAAAAGGTAATTTGATTTTTGTTAAGAAATATAAGATAGTTGATAGCGATATGTATCCTTTTCTCGCCCATAAAATTGTGGCTGATATAAATACCCACTTTGGAGTAAGTTCGGTAGATTGGCTAACAAAATATATTATCTTTTCTAGATATACCAAACCGCGAGAGAGTGAGATAGTAATCGCCGACTACACCCTAACATATATGAAAACATTAGTTAGCGGAGGGTTGAATCTATTTCCAAAATGGGCTGATAGGACTCAAAAGGAGTTCTATTTCACTAGATATGAAGAGAACAAGCCTACCCTTTACAAGATGAACATTAGAACGGGAAATTTGGAAAAGATATTACAAACTGATGGAATGCTTGCCTGTTCCGATGTTTCATCAGATGGAAAAGAGCTACTATTGACAATGGCACCAAATGGACAACCTGATATATACCTTTACAATGTTGAGACAAAGAGTAAAAGGCAACTTACCAACTATGGCGGGATAGATGTATCAGCCCACTTTATAGAAGGGGACAAAAGGATTACCTTTGTTTCTGATAGATTGGGATTTCCGAATATATTTGCAAAATCTATTAGAGGGAGTGATGAATCGGTAGAGCAGTTGGTCTATTATGGAAAGAATAATAACTCTTGTAGTTCATATGATAATTTCATAGTTTATAGCTCTCGCGAAACTGATAATGCCTTTTCTGATAACACCTTCAATCTCCACCTCATCTCAACCGACAGCAACTATGTTAGAAGATTAACAGCAATGGGGATAAACCAATTTCCTAAGTTCTCATCAGATGGAGAATCTATCCTATTTATAAAACACTACAAAAATCAAAGTTCATTAGGGATTATCCGAATAGATTACAATAAGAGTTTTCTATTCCCTCTAAATGTTGGAAAGATTCAATCAATAGATTGGTAGGTGTGGAGAGAGAGAATGAAGGCAATAAGATATATACCTCTTCTATTTATAATAAGTTTCTATATTGGTTGCGGGGGCGATGAGGTTGAAGCTCCAATACCAACCATATCGCAAAATGAAGAGGAAACAGAGATTTTCGCTGAAAAGAATAGTAGTAATGAAATAGAGACCAACACAACAGATACCAATATTTCAAGTGAAACTATCGATATAGGAGAGGCAAATATTTCCATTGTAGATGAAGATAATTCGACAATAGAAGAGGAGAAAAAGGATACCCCTGTTCTGATTGATGAAGATATAGATTACATCAATACCCAATTTGAGTCTATATATTTCGATTTCGATAGATATTCAATAAAAGAGGAGATGTTACCTATTATAGAGAAAAATATCCAACTTCTGAACTCTCCACAAGTTTCTGGAAAAGAGGTGGTAATTGAAGGGAATTGCGATGAATGGGGAACAGATGAATACAACTATGCATTGGGACTAAAACGGGCGCAGGTTGTGAAAGAGGCTCTAATAGCTGATGGAGTGAAAGAGGATAGGATTAGAGTAATTAGCTATGGAGAGAGTAATCCAGTCTGTTTAGAGCAACAAGATGAGTGTTGGGCAAAAAATAGAAGGGTAGATTTCAAGCTGGTGAAATAGAGGAGAGAGATGAAAAGGATATTTGTATATATAGCTCTGACACTAAGCCTATTTGGAGAAGAGGTTTCAGTATTTGGAGCTGGTAACCTCAACTCAGATGCTCCATATGGACTTACCCAAACTGAAAAGAAGATATATGAAAATATGCAAAATATCAGACAGCTTTTAAAAGAAAAGAGACAATTAGAAAGCGATATAAAAGAGCTGAAAAACACCATTACAACTCTCCAAACTATGATTGCATCTCTTGGAAAAAGAAGTAAAGAGAATGAGACCAAAATAGAAACCCTTACAGAAGATTTGAAAGAGAACAACCTCATCACTGAAATTAGCCTCTCTAATATCAAAAAAGATATAAATAAAACAAAATCACAAGTCGAGAAACAGAAAAAAGAGACTAAAAAGACCCTAAATCAGAAGATAAAAGAGGAATTTCAGAAAGTAAACCATGCCCTCCAACAACAAGAGGAGAGATTGAGAAAGATAGATAGAGGATTTAATAGAGAGTTCAAGAGGATAAATAAAAAACTGGTAGCAATAGGAAAGAAGATAGAGAAGATAAACTCAAACTATGTAACCCAAAAACAGCTAGATTTTGTAGTTAAAAAGTTCAATTCATTTAGAGAGACTGTGATAGGTGAGTTTGAGAAGTTGGCTAAAAATAGCAATCAAGAAGATAGTTACGACTTTTCCAAACATACAAATTTAGAAATCTTTAAAGAAGGTAAAAGAAAAATAGAAATTGGAAAATACAAAGAGGCGATAAAGCTATTTAGCTATCTTATCAAACAGCACTATCGTCCAGCAACCGACAATTTCTATATCGGAGAGTGCTACTACTTTTTAGGCGATTACCAAAGTGCTATCGCTCACTATAAGGAGAGTGTAGCGATTTATGATAAATCTAGCTTCATGCCAACTCTTCTACTCCATTCAGGTAATAGTTTAGAAAAGTTGGACGATATTGAACAAGCAAAGCGGTTTTATCAAACACTTATCCAGACATATCCAAAGTCGAAAGAGGCGAAAAAGGCTAAGCGACATTTGGAGAGGTTGGAAAAACTTATAAAGGAATAACATGGCAATAGAGAAAAACCAGATTGTATCTATCTTGTATGAAGTTCGCGACCCTGAAACAAAAGAGGTTATCGACAGCAACATGAATAGCACTCCTCTAACTTTTATGATGGGGAGAAATCAGATAATTTCAGGACTTGAAACAGCTATCGCTGATATGAACCAAAATGAGAGTAAAGATGTTTTAGTAAAAGCAGTAGATGCTTATGGAGAGTATGACGAACAGGCAACCCAAGTTTTACCGCGAGAGCAGTTCGCAGGAATAGAGTTGGAAAAGGGTATGACTCTATATGGTCAAGATGAGAGCGGTGGAACTGTTCAGGTAATTGTAAAAGAGTTTGATGATGAAAAGGTAACCATCGATTTCAATCACCCTCTGGCTGGTAAAGACCTACTATTTTCAGTCCATGTAACTATGGTAAGAAATGCCACAGAAGAGGAAATCATTTCTGGACAACCTTACGAAAACCAACAAATGGGTGGCTCATGTTCAAGTGGTTCCTGCGGTTGTGGAACTGGGATAGAAGATGACCCATTTGGTGGAGGTTGTGCAACAGATGGTGGCGGACATCATCACGGAGGTGGTAGCTGTTGTGGAGGTGGCCACTGCTAAATCCTAAACGGGTAATATTTGCAATTATTGGGGGGCTTTTAGGGTTTCTTATTGGCAAACTCTCTAAGTCCCTCGAAATTATCCTAATAGCCACTCCTCTTGGGGCTTGGCTCGGATATGGATTTGGGGAGGTGATATATCCTATCGTTCCTCTCTTTTTCAAATTTCTCTGGAAAATAATTACTATCTGGAAAAAGTAGAATGAGCATAGTAGATGGGTATGTTAGAGATAAGATAACTAAGATGTTTCAGAGACATGAAAAAAATAGAGTTACTGAAAGTCTCTCTTTTCTCCTCGAATCGATGGACGAGGAGACTTACCTATCTCTAATAAAGTCCAAAATAGAAACTCTCATCAATCAAGGCTATACCTATCAAGAGCAGTTAGATATTATCAACTCCAAATCTGGTAAAAATATCTCTTGTGATGTATATATAGAATTTGTAAAAAACCATATAGAAAATAGAGAAATTCCACAAGAGAAAGAGGAGAGATTACCAGAGAAAAGAAATGTTGCACCTATCCAGAGAGAGAAACCATCTACAAAACCTATTAAAAAATCGAATCCTCCGAAGTTTCCAGAGAGAAAAAAGGCAACTTTTCAGTTTGAAGCTATGCCAAATATAGACGAGCTATACTAATTTTCTACTCCAATTTAGACGATTTTCAACAAAAACTATTTAGTAAAGTGGTGCTATGAAAAGAAGAGTTATCCTAATTATTACCGACGGTATTGGATATAGTCCAAAAACTGAATTCAATGCATTCTATAATGCGGTGAAACCTACATATAACTATCTATTTGAGAATGTTCCCTATGGAATGGTTCGAACCTATGGGCTTAGTGTCGGTCTCCCTGATGGGCAGATGGGAAATAGTGAAGTTGGACACATGACTATCGGAAGTGGTCGGGTTCTCTATCAGGATTTGGTAAAGATAGATAGAGCGATAGAAGATGGAACATTGGCTAAAAATAGAGTTCTCCAAAATGTCTTAGAAAAGAGTTCCACAATCCACCTCATCGGTCTATTAAGTGATGGAGGGGTTCATTCCCATATCAACCACCTTTTTGGATTGATAGATATAGCATTGGAGCATAATAGAAAAATAGTAGTCCATATTATTACAGATGGTAGAGATGTCTCTCCAACCTCATCACCTAAATATATATCCCAACTCTTAGAAAAGTATGGCGATAGAATTACGATAGGTTCTATCTCTGGGCGGTTCTGGACAATGGATAGAGATAAGAGATGGGAACGGGTGGAAAAAGGATATAGAGCCATTGTAGAAGCTAAACCAAAAACCGACCTATCCCCTTTGGAGTATGTGGAAGAGTCATATAAAAAAGGGGTAACAGATGAATTTATAGAACCTGTTGCATTTGGAGACTATCAGGGTATAGAAGAGGGGGACGGAGTAGTTATCTACAATTTCCGAGCCGATAGAGTTCGTGAGATAGTTACCGCCTTAGGAGACAGAGATTTCAAAGAGTTTGAAAGAGAATTCAAATCTCTCCATATAGCTACAATGACCGAATACCAGAAAGATTTTCCATACCCTATCCTCTTTCCAAAAGAGATACCGACTAATATCCTAGCTGAGGTCATTTCAAAGGCTGGATTAACCCAGTTCCATACCGCTGAGACTGAAAAATATGCTCATGTAACCTTTTTCCTCAATGGAGGAAGAGAAGAGCCATTTCCTAATGAGGATAGGGTATTAGTTCCAAGTCCAAAAGTGAAGACCTACGATTTACAGCCTGAAATGAGTGCTAAACATGTAACCAATGAAGTTCTCAAAGCGATAGAGAAGGAGTATGATTTTATCGTTGTCAATTATGCAAATGGAGATATGGTCGGTCATACAGGAGTATATGAAGCTGGAATTAGAGCAGTAGAGACAGTAGATAGAGAATTGGCAAAAGTTTGGAAAAAGGGGAAAGAGGCTGGATATAGTATAGTCTTAGTTAGCGACCACGGCAATTGTGAAGAGATGAGAGATGATGAAGGGAATATTTTGACAAATCACACCGTAGGCGATGTTTGGTGTTTTGTCGATAGCGATGAGGTTGAGCGGGTGAAAGATGGCGGACTTAGCAATATAGCTCCAACTATTCTAAAATTACTCAATCTACCAATCCCGCCAGAGATGGATAAGCCTCTAATTTGAAATAGTTTATCGCTTCAAGCTCTTCATCACTAAAACCATACTTTTGGTAATTCTCTCTCTCCTTCTCTATCTTTTGGAGGATTTGAGAAATAGCGAAATCTCTGATTAGCTCTCTCATCTCCTCCCTCTTCTCCTCTTTCACAAACCCTATGCCGTTGAAGATATATGGCTCTCCGCTACTCTCTACACAAACTAAAATACCTTCTCCATCTTTCTCCAATTTCTCGACAAGTTCTCTATATCCTATTCCAAACTCTACACTATGCCAAACAATCTCCTCCAATACCTCATCGTTGAAGCTATCTACCCCCTCAGAAGCATTGTCTATATATAAAGCTCTATCCCTGTTCAACTCCTCCACCTTATCCCAGTTTCCGCTTACATCAATGGAAACAGATACAAAATTGGAGGTAATCCTATATCCTCTACCCAAAGGCTCTTTTTTATGAACTAAATTGGGTTTGCCCTTGAATATATATATCTCATCTTGCAATCCATCATCTATTTTCCCCTCTATTGTAATCCCAAACTCTCTATTAGAATTTAGAGCCTTTGCAAATTCTCCATTTGGAATAGTAATTTTTTCATTAAGTAGATTTATCTTTTTAAACATCTTCTAAACTCCAATTTAGTTTTTTCCCTGCAAATAGGGGAACGATTTCTATTTTTTCCCCATATGTGGTTGGAACTTGGAATTCCTTTCGAACTAATGTAATACTCTTTTGAGGTGGAGATATTCGGTATATTTTTCTAGCATTTTCAGATATGAAAGGTTGCAGATTTTCCAATTTGTCATGCTTTTCGAATAGCTCGACCAATCCCTGTAAAACGATAGGAGCTGAAAAGATACCAGCAGAGCCGTTGCTACTCTCTTTTTTCTCTTTTGGGTGGGGTGCCGAATCGCTTCCAAACATAATTTTTGGGTGGCCATTCAATACCAAATCTCTTAAAGCATCTCTATCTTTTCCACTCTTTACTATCGGTTTGCAGAATAGATGAGGTTGTAAAGCTCCACCAAGTAAATCATCAAAAGTAATAGCTAAATGGTGAAGTGTGATAGTTGCAAAGAGATTGCTATATTTTTCTAATAGCTCGATGGTTCTTCTATCGGAAATATGTTCCATGATAATTCGTAACTTTGGAAATGTTTTCGCTAATAGTTCGTAGGTTGGTAGAAATTCAGCCTCTCTCTCAAATACACTCCCATTGGTCTCTCCGTGAATAGATAGAGGTATATCCAACTGCTCCATAGCTGATAGAGTATCTCCAACCTCATCTAAATCGACCGATACAACTCCACCATCGCTATTGGTTGTTACACCACTCGGATAGAGTTTGACAACCAAAATATCATCTCGAACAGATTTCAGAAATTGGCTATCGTAGCTACTTTTAAAAAAAATAGACATATACGGCTCGAATATGTCGTTTTCAATAGAATTTAGTATCTCTTTTCGATAGGAAAAAATATCCTCTTTGGTAGTAATCGGTGGAATGGTATTGGGCATGATAAGACCACCAGAGAAGTAGCGGGAAGAGTATCTCACAACCTCCCTTAGCATCTCTCCATCTCTAATATGGAGGTGCATATCTAAGGGGGTATTTAGGGTAATTCTATCCATTTTTGGACTTCTCCAAATTTTGTAACTGGATTAGTCTTTTCTTTACAGCCTCCACATGCCCTTTTACTCTCACATTTTTCCAGCTATAAGCTATTTTGCCATCTGGCGAAATGAGATAGGTTGAGCGGATTACCCCCTCATACTCTTTCCCAAAATTCTTTTTCAATCCCCAAGCTCCATACATTTTCAAAACCTCTCTATCCTCATCTGAAAGAAGGGTAATAGTTAGAGAATGTTTTTCAATAAATTTTTTATGTTTTTCAGGAGAATCGGGGGAGATGCCAATAATAGTAGCTCCAAGCTTTTGAAACTCTTGAAACTCATTGGAAAAATCACAGGCTTCGGTAGTGCAACCTGGGGTATTGTCTTTCGGGTAAAAATAGAGGACTATCCAATTTCCTCTAAAACTATTTAGAGAGATTTCAATATTCTCACTATTTGGTAGTGAAAAGTTAGGGGCTT
>DTUW01000035.1 GCA_012963895.1 Campylobacterales bacterium
CTATCTCTGATAGAACCTTTTTGATGGCTTGATATGGTTCAACCAAATCCGGATTGATTCGATTTAGTTCCAAACTATATTGATATACCTTGTCATACTCTCTATTTTTCAGATAGTAATCTACTATCTTTTTACCAATCTCTATATCTTTGCTATCTTCAAACTCCTTTACCATCTTTTCTATCTCTTCTGCCCTATTCCACCTATTGGTAGGGACAAAGTCTGGAACTAATGGAACTTGTGGAGATAGATATAGCTTTTTCTGGAAAATCGTTTTTGAGCCGACTTCTGCTAATGAGATATTTAGATGTGTAGAAGATTGTGAAGTTTCGTTATTGGTTTCATTTTCACTATTAGTAACTTCAACATCTTTGAATAGAGATTCAATAGGTGGATTCTCCTCTTGGGCTATACTATTTTCTGGAACCTCTTCAACTATCTCTATCTTTTTAGGAACTATCTTTTTAATAGGCGGAGTGGTGATATTCTCCTCTTTTTGAATTGGGTTCTCTTTCTCTTCTAACACATTTTCCGCAACCTCATCTATCTTTTGCAATTCAGGTTTAGGGAAAATTAGTAGAGGCGGTTTCTCTTCTATCGATGAGGTGGCAACTTGTGGGATAGGTTTTTCCTCCTCAACTTTTGCAATATAGAACTGGATAGCTGTATAAATAGAGGCGGGAACGATAAGAAAGGAAGCATATTTTAGCCTCTCTCTATTTCTCCACTTTTTCCACAAGATTTCAGCAGTTGGAAGATGTTTAATATCAGTAATAGCACTACCTCGCGGTTTTAAAAACTCAATTTGAATAGCGGTAATTTCAATCTCTTTCGGTCTGATTTTGAGGGGTTTCTTTCCGAATTGGGGTTTCCAAGTTTGGGGATAGTTATTGAAATAGGCATATAGAAGATTATTAGTAGCTCTGTAATTTCCCTTTGTAATCCGGTAAATTCTTCTAACAACTCTTGTAGTAAATTGGTTAGCGAGAGCCAACATAGAGATACCCATTAGCTTTTTTTGGATATATACCTTCAATTCGTTGGGAGTTGCATTGGTCAGCTCTATCTTTTCCCATATTCGACTCTGAAAATGTTCTTTTGTAAATATATTCTCTTCTCTGAGCTTATGGACAACGAAAACAACTCTAATAACTTGTGAATCTGTAATTAGTCGAATCTTCTCTAATGTTCTATTGGAATATAGCTGAGCTTCATCTAAGAGGAGGATAGGGCGGTATCGTTTCAAGAACTCTCTTTCAATTGCGATAGTTTCAATAAGTTCATCAAAGTTTTTAGGCAAAGCTTGAAGGTTTGATTCCTTGAAGATTTCAAAACCTATTGTTTGAAATAGTTTATCTTCATCAAGTATAGGACTTGCAATTAGAATAGAATTCTTATTCTGAACCAATAGCTCATTGTGGAGACGACTTAAAAACATACTTTTACCAGTGCCGGGCACCCCGTAAATAAGGGTCATCTTCAAATTCCGATTTAAAGCCCGATGAACCCTATCAAAGGCTAAGGAGTTGCTATCAAGTTCTATATATTTGTGGGGATTGACACTATCTATAAATGCATCTTTTGGGTCAGATAGATTTTCTGTAATCGTCTCATCTCCTGATAAAAGTTCTTCTATCTCTTTCTCTGTCAAAATTTGTTTAGGCATCTCTTATTATCTTCTCAACCTCATCGGGAACGAGATGGGATATATCCCCGCCATATTTCAAAAGGGTTCTAACAACCGAGGAGCTAATAAAACTATTTTCAGCTCTACAATTTAGGTAGATGGTCTCTATATCAGGGTAGAGACTTCTATTAGAATACTCCATATTTTTCTCATATTCAAAATCGACCCCATTCCTCAACCCCCTTATCACAAACTTGGTTTTTTCCTCCTGCAAAAGATGGACTAGTAATCCCGAAAATGGTCTAACCTCTACACTATCCAAATTCCAAATAGCCTTAGATACCATATCTACTCTTTTAGAAAGAGAGAACATCGGTTTTTTCTCTTTTGATTCAGCTACTGCTATTACAACCCTATCAAATATAGCGGTTGCTCTTTGGATAATATCTAGATGTCCGTTGGTAATAGGGTCAAAAGTTCCGGGATATATCACTTTTTTCACTGAACTTTTCCAATATACAAAAATTTACATATAGAATATTATCAATAAATATCTGATAAGATTTCAACACTTCACCTGTGGAGGATTTGTGGAAACCATTCTCAATTTAGCTAAAAATGTGTTTCAAATAGAAGCTTTCGAAATCTCCAATATTGCGAAGAAGTTGAGTAGCGACTTTGAAGAGACCATTAGAGCTATATTGAAATCGAGCGGAAAGGTGGTAGTTACAGGCATTGGAAAATCTGGGATTATTGGAAAAAAAATATCGGCTACCCTTTCCAGCACAGGAACTCCAAGTTTTTTCCTCCACCCCGCCGAAGCCTATCACGGCGATTTAGGAATGGTTGAAAGAGATGATATTGTCCTCCTAATTTCCAATTCTGGCGAGACCGATGAGGTTCTGAGAATTTTGCCATTTTTCAAGTCGCAAGGAAATATCACCATTGCAATTACAGGCAATCCCCAATCCACTTTGGCAAAAAATAGCGATTACCATTTAGATATAGGAGTGTCTCAGGAGGCTTGTCCTCTTCAACTTGCCCCAACCTCATCGACGACTGCAACCCTTGTTATGGGAGATGCTCTCGCTGTTGTTCTAATGCAACTTAGAAATTTTCAACCAAAAGATTTCGCCCAGTTCCACCCAGGAGGAAATCTCGGGAAACGACTTGTTACCAAAGTTGGCGATGTGATGAGAAAAGAGAATTTACCCATATGTAATCCAGATACCGATATGAAAAGTGTAATTCATAAAGTTACCGCTGGAAAATTGGGGCTTGTGATAGTAATGAAGCAGGATACTATCGTTGGTATTATCACCGATGGAGATTTGAGAAGAGCGATGGAGAGGAGTGAAGACCAATTTTTCAAACTCCGAGCAAAAGATATTATGACTACCAATCCTAAGGTAATAGATAAAGATAGCAAATTGGTAGAAGCTAATAGAATTATGGAGGAGAATAAAATAAATTCTCTTCTCGTTGTAAATAGAAATAGATTGGTTGGAGTTATCCAACTCTACGATATATAGGAATTGCTATGGAACATCTATATCAGAGATTGCAGACTGAAAAATTTATTATCGCTGGTCCTTGTGTGATTGAAAATGAAAATATGGTGATGAGGTTGGCGGAGGAGATAAAAAAGATAACAGAAGATTTGGGATTTCTCTACATATTCAAAGCCAGTTTTGATAAGGCTAATAGAACCTCTATCGATAGTTTTCGAGGTCCAGGACTTGAAGAGGGATTACGAATTTTGGAGAAGGTAAAAAGAGAGTTCCAAATCCCAATTACTACCGATATTCACGAAAGCTATCAAGCTAAACCAGTTGGAGAGGTTGTAGATATTTTGCAAATTCCAGCATTTCTTTCAAGACAAACAGATTTACTTATTTCAGCAGGAGAGACTGGAAAGATTGTAAATATCAAAAAAGCCCAATTTATCGATGGTAAAGATATGATATATCAGGCTCAAAAAGTTGAGAGTGTAGGAAATAGCAAAATTCTATTAACTGAGCGGGGGAGTATGTTTGGACTTGGAAATTTAGTGATAGATTTTCGTCAAATGATAGACATGAAAGAGTTTGGGTATCCGATAGTAATAGATGTTACCCATTCAACCCAAAAACCATCAGCCCTCAATGGAAAGAGTGGAGGAGATAGAAAGTATGCCCCATATATTGCAAAGTTGGCAAATGCAATAGATGTAAATGGTTTCTTTTTTGAAGTTCATGAAAACCCAGAAAAGGCATTAAGTGATGGAGCAAATATGGTCTATTTGAAAGATTTCCGAAAGATATTGGAAGGGATAAGGTGAGTTGGAGAAGACTATTATAATAGTTGAAGATAGTTCCAAAGTTACTTTTGGAGGTGGTCAAAGAGGAACTATTGATATTATTGAATCTCTGATAGACCATTTTGATATAGTGTTGTTCGACTGCTCTAATAGTTCTATCTTTCAAAAGAAAATAAGCAAATACCAAATAGAAAAACGATATTTGAAATGTTATGGTAAGTTGGTTGGAGGTGATAAATCGTCGTTTAGTGTAGGAAAATTGGAACTTTTGCTATTTCCTATATTGACTCTTTGGAATATCTATATATTACGAAAATTTGCCAAAAAAAATACCATTTTTTACACATCAAATAAAAAACATCTATTGCTATTGTATATTTTGAAAAAGATGTTTGGAATTGAATATATTTTTCATTCAAGGACATTTATAGATAGAGATAGTATCTATTCCAAACTTATGAAACCTCCATTGCAAAATGCAAAATCTGTTATTGCTGTTTCTGACTTTATTCGTTCAAATCTCGAGTTTGTCCAACCTAAGTTGATATATGATGCTCTAAATTTTGATGAAAGATTTTTCAACTATCATATCCCTAAACAGATTGGAAAAACTATAATTATTGCCACAGTGTCGGAATTACTAAAATTGAAAGGTATTGAATATTTTATTCAGAGTTATCAATATCTGCCTAAATCTATATTAGAACAATATACAATCAAATACTATATTTATGGAGAAGGAAAAGAAAGAGATTACTTGATGAGGTTGAGTAAAGATAATCCAAATATCGAATTTAGAGGATTTCAAGAAAACATATACCAAGAATATATAGAGACAATAGATATTGTTGTAGTTCCTTCTATTGTCCCAGAAGCCTTTGGAAGAACATCTATTGAAGGTGCATTTTTTGGAGTTGTTCCAATTGTATCAAATATAGGAGCTCAGAAGGAGCTAATATCTCAAATAGATACAAACCTGCTTTTTGAAAATAAGAATCCAAAAGATATAGCATTGAAAATAGAATATGCAATTCGTAATTATGAACTATTATCTAAACTTAGTATGGAATTTAGCAATCAATTTCTGTTTGACAAATTTAGAAAAGAAATTTTAGAAGTATTTGAATCTGTATAATGAAAAGAGCATTGATTCACGAATGGTTTGTAGATTACAAAGGGTCTGAAAGGTGCATAGAGAGCTTTACCAATATTTGGAATGATTTCGATATATATGCACTTATCGATTTTCTTTCAGATGAAGAGAGAGAGACTATTCTAAAAGGTAAAAAAGCTAATACCTCTTTTATCCAAAACCTCCCATTTGCCAAAACCCAATATCGTAACTATTTACCTCTTTTCCCTCTCGCAATTGAACAGTTTGATTTGCGGGATTACGACCTCATCATTTCATCATCTCATGCAGTAGCCAAAGGAGTTCTAACTCACTCCAACCAACTCCATATTAGCTATATCCATACTCCTATTAGGTATGCTTGGGATTTGTATCACCAATATCTAAATGAGAGCGGATTAAATCGAGGAGTAAAAGGAACATTAGCCAAATACTTTCTACACAAAATTAGACTATGGGATATTTCGACAATCAATAGAGTTGATTACTATATTGCTAACTCGAAATATATCGCAAGGAGAATAAAGAAGATATATGGAAAAGAGAGCAAGGTGATATATCCCCCTGTTGATATAGACAAATTCCAACTATATGAAAAGAAAGAAGATTACTATTTCACAATGTCGCGAATGGTTCCATATAAAAAGATAGATTTGATAGTTGAGGCTTTTTCGAAAACAGATAAAAAATTGGTAGTGGCTGGAACGGGTCCCGACTTTGCAAAGATAAAGAAATTGGCAACTCCAAATATAGAGCTATTGGGATATATAGACGATTCAGAGGCTATCAAATATATGCAACGAGCTAAGGCTTTTGTGTTTTCAGCAGAAGAGGATTTCGGCATTACTCCGGTTGAGGCTCAGGCTTGTGGAACTCCTGTAATATGTTTAGGAAAAGGGGGGACGAAAGAGACTATATTAGATGGAGAGACCGGAATCCATTTCCAAGAACAGAAGATAGATAGCCTTTTGAAAGCGGTAGAGAAATTCGAAAGGTCGGAATTTGAACCGAAAAGAGTTCGAAAAAATGCTGAACGATTTTCTAAACAGCGGTTTGAAAAAGAGATAGAAGAGTTTGTAACTCTCAAATACCAACAATTCTTAGAAGAGAGATAGAAAATGACCAATATAGTTTTATGTGGTGGAAATGGGACAAGACTTTGGCCTATTAGTAGAAGTTTGATGCCTAAGCAATTTATAAAACTATTTCAGGGTAAATCTCTCTTTCAAAAGAGTATTGAGAGAAATAGCAAAATTGCAGATACTCTATTTCTTATTTCCAATGAGGAACACTATTTTTTAACATTAGACCAGATAGAGGAGCTTGGAACTTATTCAAAAACAAAACACCTCATCGAACCCGTTGGACGAAATACCGCCCCTGCTATCGCCTTAGCCTGTTTTGAATTACCAAAAGACGAAATAGTCTTAGTTAGCCCTTCTGACCATCTGATTAGTGATGAGGTTGAATATCAAAAAGCCATATCAAAAGGGATAGAGTTTGCTAAACAGGGGTATATGGTAACTTTTGGAATTGAGCCGACCGAACCCCATACAGGATATGGATATATAGAGGCGAACGGTTTCGATGTTGTGACATTTCACGAAAAACCGGATTTGGAAACGGCGAAGAAATACATTGAAAAGGGCAACTACTTTTGGAATAGCGGGATATTTCTATTCCAAGTTGGAACATATTTAGAGGAGTTGGAAAAATTCGCCCCTGATATATACAGCTCCTCTCTACAAGCTTGGAAAAATAGAAGAGGTGAAGAGCCTATCAGAATTGGGTATCAGGAGATGGTAGCTATTCCTGAAAATAGCATAGATTATGCAGTTATGGAAAAGTCGCAAAGGGTGAAAGTAGTTCCTGCCAATATAGGTTGGAGTGATGTGGGTAGTTTCGATTCCCTCTTTGAAAATATAGAGATGGAAACTCGAAATATATTCGAGGAGAATAGCGGTGGAAACTACTACTATTGCGATGATAGGAAAAAGGTGATAGCTACTATCGGTTTAGAAAACTATATTGTTGTAGATACTCGCGATGGATTGCTAATATCGAAAAAGGGAGAGAGCCAAGAGGTAAAAAATATAGTAAAACAGATTGGAGAACAGAATAGAAATATTCTAAATTTCCATACAACTATCCACCGCCCTTGGGGTAAATATACAGTTCTTGAAGTTGGTAAGGGATATAAGATAAAAAAGATAGAGGTAAAACCGGGTAAAAGGTTGAGCCTCCAAAAACATTACCATAGAAACGAACATTGGATAGTGGTAAGTGGAACGGCAACAGTTCAAGTTGGAGAAAAAAGCTATTTAGTCAGACCCAACGAATCTACATATATCAAAATGGGAGAAGTCCATAGATTGGAAAATAATGGAAAAATTCCCCTGATTCTTATAGAAGTCCAAGTTGGAGAATATACAGAAGAGGACGATATTATTAGGCTTCAAGACGACTATCAGAGAGAGAGATGAAAAGAGAGATAGAGCAAGAGATATTTTCACATATAGAGATAGCAAATAGGGTAGTTTCCACTATGGCGGTAGAGATAGAGGAGGCTTCGGAACTTGTGGTTTCTACTCTTGAAAATGGAGGAAAGATATTACTTTTCGGAAATGGAGGAAGTGCAGGAGATGCCCAACATATCTCTGCTGAAATAGTGGGACGATATAAAAAAGAGAGAAGAGGATTACCAGCTATCGCATTAACAACCGATACCAGTGCTATTACCGCTATTGGTAACGACTTTGGATATAGATATATCTTTTCTCGACAAATTGAGGCACTGGCACAACCAGAGGATTTACTAATAGCTATTAGCACTAGCGGAAATAGTGAGAATGTGATAGAGGGGTTGAAAGTTGGAAAACAGATAGGTTGCTCCACTTTGGGACTTAGTGGAAAAGGTGGGGGAGAGATGAAAAAGTTTTGTGATATTACTCTCGTAGTTCCATCTGACGAAACCCCTAGAATTCAAGAAATCCATATTTTGATAGGTCATATTTTCGCCTCGATGGTGGATAGGTGTTTTTCATGAAAAGAGTAGCAATACTATTTGGAGGTTCTGGATATATAGGAACTTTTCTAATTCAAAGATTTTTAGAACGGAATAGATTCGACCTCATCTATATAGGAGATATTCAGAAAAGTTCTATCTCAGATAGTAGGGTGATTTACAAATATATAGATGTGCGAGAGGAGATAGAGCTACAACTACCAGAAATAGACACTAAAAATAGTTGGATATTCAATTTAGCAGCTATCCACCGAGAACCCGGACATCAACCCTGTGAATACTTTGATACCAATATCAAAGGGGCTGAGAATATCAATAGGTTTGCTGAAAAATATCAAATTCAAAATATCTTTTTTACAAGTAGCATAGCTCCATATGGAAAGAGTTTAGATGAGGTAGATGAGAGTTCTATGCTCTACCCTGAAACCCCTTACGGAATATCTAAGGCTCTTGCTGAAAAGATACATCAAAATTGGTTAGCTTGTAATAGAGATAGAAGACTTATTATTTGTCGCCCAAGTGTGATATATGGACCGAAAGACCCAGGAAATATTTTGAGAATGGTTAAAGCAGTTCAAAAAGGTATCTTTTTCTTTCCAAATAGTGGAGAGATAGTGAAATCTCACGGATATATATATGGTCTTCTAGATAGTATAGAGTTTGTATTAGATAGAGATGAGAAATTGATTATCTACAACTATGCAGAGTATCCGATAGTAAATCTGAGAGAGATGACGGAAATAATCCGAAAACTCTTCAATATCAATAGACCTGTTTGGACTATGCCGATGTGGTTACTAGTTTCAATTGCATATATCATCAAAATTCTAAAACCTAATAGCTCTATCCACCCTACCAGGGTCAAAAAAGCAGGTTTTCCAACAAATATTAGACCAACTTACCTAATTGAAAAGGGTTTCAAATTTAGATATGGATTTGAAAAGTCGCTAATAGACTGGAAAGAGAGAGAACCTAAGGACTTTGAGAAATAGCTAAAATTCCGAAATAGAAAATCTACACTAGGACTATGTTTTTTGAAAATAGAATCCGGAATAGAACTATTTAGAAAACCTCTCTATCTTGAAAGCGGACGAATTTTAGAACCTTACCAGATTGCTTGGACAACTTACGGAAAACTAAATAGTTATCGTGATAATGTGATATTAGTAACTCATGCATTAACTGGTAGCCATAAGCCAGTCAAAGAAGAAGGGTGCGAAATTTTCAATAATGGTTGGTGGGACACCCTAATAGGAGATGGTAAAGCGATAGATACTAAAAGATATTTTGTAATCTCCACAAATGTTATAGGTAGTCCTTTCGGTTCAACCTCTCCCATTTCTCCAATAAATCCTCTAAATCCTACTAATGAACTATATAGGTTCCGTTTTCCTGTAATTACCATTAGGGATATGATTAGAGCTCAGCATATACTATTACAGAGTTGGGGAATTAGAAGGGTAAAAGCTATTATCGGAGGTTCAATGGGTGGAATGCAGGCTCTCCAATTTGGGGTTGATTATCCCAATTTTGCAGAGAAGATAATAGCTATTGCTTCAACTTGGGCAACTCAGCCCTGGACTATTGCATTTAATCGGGTAACCCAAGAGGCTATTATGAGAGACCCTAAGTTCCAAAATGGTAACTATTCAATCGATGAGGTTGCCAAAAATGGATTAGATGGTTTAGCAATTGGGAGAATGGCTGGGCATATCAGTTTTTTATCTCATCACTCAATGAAAAAGAAATTTGGTAGAAACTATTTGAAAGATGATGGATTTTATGATATCAATGGACGGTTTCAAGTAGATAGCTATCTCCAATACAATGGGAATAAGTTTAGTAAGAAGTTTGACCCATTGAGCTATCTATACCTTACTAAGGCTATCAATATTTTCGACTTATCTAACGGATTTGAATCTCTTCAACATGCTTTGGAGGGGGTCGTTGCTAAAACTATTCTTATATCTTTCTCGGGAGACCTTCTATTTCTACCAAGCGAATTAGAAGAGGTAAAAGAAGCCATGGAAGAGATTGGAAAAGGAGATTTAGTGAAATACTTCGAAGTAAATAGCAACTATGGGCATGATGCTTTTTTAATTGAATTTGACAAGTTTCAAGATATTATCAAAAATGAGCTAAAAAATTAGTTATCTATATT
>DTUW01000036.1 GCA_012963895.1 Campylobacterales bacterium
TTCATATCCAATCTATCCAGAAATGTATATCTCTTTTGTCCTAGATTTCTCTTATGGTCAATATAGCTATCTATTTCATCTTCTTGAAGTTTTTCAGATTTGGTTATTTTTTCCTTGAACTCCTCTACCTTCTCCTCGCTCTCAGCTATTTCACTTTGGGCTAGAAAGTCATTGAGTATCTCTAATTTGTCATAGGAGAGGTATTCAAGAGCCAAATCTTCAAGTTCTCCTGCCTTTTCGTTGATAATATCCTCTTCGTCGAGAGAGACCTCAAAGAGTAATCCATCTTCTTTTTGTTGGAACTCTACATCTCTTTTAAGACTTGTGAGATAGTCCATTATCTCCTTATCCAACTGAGTTAGAAATTTGAAAGTGAAATTTTTATCCTCCTCAATTATCTCAATAGTAGAGGCAACCCCTCTGTCTATCTGTTTCAATCCAAGGCTGTATATTAGGTGAATAACTCCATTGAGATTAGATGAGGTTGTAAAGTAGTCTCTCCAAAAGAGTTGGAGGTTCGGCACAATAGACAGGTCGTAAATAACCTTTTTATGATAATCCTTGATTCCAACTTTCCGACTAATCACAATATCCAAATAGCTTCTAACCCTAAGATTGATTAGCTCTTGTGATAGAGGCTTTATCAGATGGTCGATACACCACTTTCTAATCCGTTGAGGCTTATCAGAGACTGAAATAATTAGAGTCTCTCTATCCTTTTTGTATGCACTAAATGCTACCTTCTCCATGTCGTTTGAGACAAAAAGAATATCTATATCCTTCTGTTGGATAACCTCCATTGCCTCTTGTTCGTCATTTGTATCTAAGATATTGAGTATTTTGTCAAATTCATAGTGGTGGGCTTTGTAATCTTCTAAAAGCAATATTAGGTGGTTGAGTTCATTCTCAACCGAATCGGCAACCAATATATTTATCATCTACCTGCTCCAAAGTTAGGAATATTTACACTATTCTACCAAGATAATTTTTTAGTATTGGATACAAAAGAGATAGCTCAGGTCCATGTTCGCTACCTGTTAATAGAATTCGTAGAGGTTTAAAAAACCTTTTTCCCTTCAATTTGCTTTTTTTCATTAGAACTTTTTTGAACTCTCCAAAATCGTCAATAGTATCCATTTCACGAATAGCATTTTTGAGAATCTCAACCTCATCGCAAAATTCTCCACAATCCCTATTGTCTTTGAAAATAGCATCTATCTTAGTTCGTAATTCGTTGAGAGTTGAAGCCTCTTCGAGATATATCTTTGCAAGTTCTCCTATCTCTTTATCAAAATAGCCCAACCTCTTAGATAGCTCTTCACTATCCAATCTATGGAGATGTTTCCGGTTGAGAAACCGCAATTTATCTAAGTCAAATTTAGCAGGAGACTTGGAAATATTTTCCAACTTGAACCATTTTATAGCCTCTTCAATTGTAAAAACTTCTGTTGGAGTTCTATTTCCGAGCAGGATTAGATAGTTTCCAATAGCTTCTGGAATAAAGCCCTCACTTAGAAGCCATCGAACAGAGGAGCTATTATCCCTTTTACTCATCTTCTTACCTTCTGAATTTAGGATAATAGGCAAATGGGCATACTCTATATTTTTACTATACCCCAAAGCCTCTCTAATAGCTATCTGTTTTGGAGTATTGGATAGGTGGTCTTCTCCTCGAATAACCAAAGATATATCGCTCAACATATCATCAACAGCACAGGCAAAATTGTAGGTAGGTCGCTTATCTTGTCGGAGGAGAATAAAACTATCTATATCGTTAGGGTGAAATCTCTTTTTTCCCTTGATGAGGTCGTGAAATTCAATCTCTTTGTTCGGTTTTCGTAACCGAATTACAGAAGGTTTATCAGCTTCAAGCACCTCTATATTTGAGAGGTTTTCACAAGTTCCATCGTATCGATATGGTCTATTTTTCTGCTTAGCCTCTTCTCTCTTTCTCTCCAACTCATCGGGAGAACAGAAGCAGTGAAAAGCCTTTCCACTTTGGAGCAGATGGACTATAAATTGGTGGTGGAATTTGAAATTGTGAGATTGATAGATAACATCGCTATATTTGATTCCAAAGGTATCTAGAATCTCCAAAATCTCTCTATCTTTACCTTCAATATTTCTATCTACATCGGTATCTTCAATTCTGATAATAAGCTTTTCGCCTCGTTGTTGAGAAACGATATAGTTGAAGATAGCAACCCGCAAATTACCAATATGTATATCGCCTGTTGGGCTTGGAGCAAAACGGAACATGGAAAAATCCTAAGGAGGTATTTTAGAAGGAGGGTGGCGACCCCAAGGGGATTCGAACCCCTGTAACCAGGATGAAAACCTGGGATCCTAACCACTAGACGATGGGGCCACAAACTTTTTAGAAGCTCTCTTTAAAAGAACGGCGAAATTGTATCGGTATGTTTCTAAATTTTTTCTTAAAGAGAATTCTTTTTAAAATAGTCTTGAACTCCATTGGCTATCCCCCTTGCCAACCGTTTGCGATATAGTCTATCATTCAACCTTTTACCATCTCTATCACCTGTAACATATCCAACCTCAATTAGAATGGCTGGCATTTGAGCTCCGACCAATACCCAGAAAGGACCTCCTTTTACCCCTCCATCTCCAATGTGATAGTAATATTTTCTAAGTCTTGTAATAACATTGGTATGAATATCTATCGCCAATTTATGAGATTGAACAATTTTCATACTACTTAAAGTATGGAGAACTCCCCTTATCTTCTTTCTCCTGAAATCTCTACCATTTTCAATCATAGCTATTCTTTCGGCTCTACTACTTCTATCAGGAGAGAGGAAATAGGTTTCTATTCCATTTTTTGAGTGGTAATTCCCCTTTTTCGGTAGAGAGTTGGCATGGATAGATATGAAGAGGTCAGCATTTTTCCTATTTGCGAATCTAGTTCTATCTCTAAGTGAGATAAATTCATTTTGACGACGAGTAAGATAGACATGGTATCCCATATTTTGGAGATATTCAGCAGTATATTTTGCTATATAGAAAACTATATCTTTCTCAACTGCTCCATACTTTTTACATATTGCCCCGCCATCTTGACCACCATGTCCAGGGTCGAGGACAATAATTTTATTTCTCTTTTTCCCTTTTGGTTGAAATTCTATCCAGTGCTGTTTTTCCTGTTTCTCTTTTTCCTTACTCTTTTTCTCTTTTTTCTTCTTTTTTGTTCCAGTTTGGAACTGAAAAACTATTTTATTCTTGGAAATCTTGTATTTGAAATCTACCTCTCTATCATTTCTAAAACTGATACGAGTAATATCTTTTTTATATTGTCCAACATAGATACCATCTAAGAATTTTTTATCTTGAAATTTGAGAACTCCATCTCTGAAAAAGCCATCTTTTACATCAAAGATATATTTGTATTTCTTAGAATCCTTGTGGTAGAAGTGCCAATAATTGACCTCATCTTTTTCTAAATGTTTTTCGAACTCAGCTACTAAGCTATTACCACTCCAATACAACTTTTCAAATTCATTTTTTCCAAATAGGGAAAGGGTGAAAAAGAGAAATAGCAGTAGATACCTAGACAAAACTACATACCTTGCAGATTGATTGAGAAGATAGGTAGCAACATAGCGGTAACTATTACCCCGATAGTTACCCCAACTATCAAAATGAGAGCAGGTTCTAACATTGAGAGAAATATATTGATTGCATCTCCATTTTCCTCTTGATAGAGAGAGGCGAGATTATCCAAAATTGCAGAGACCTCGCTAGTCTCCTCTCCAAGAGCTATCGCTTGAATAAAAGATTTATCTATTTTGAATCGTCTATCATTTAGTAATGCTGTTGAGAACCGTTTCCCTTCTACTACTAGTTTGGAGGCATTGAGTATCTTTTCTTTGAGAACGACATTATCCAAAGTTTGACCTGCTAACCTGATTGTATGGACAAAGGTTACCCCCGATTTGAGCAGAACAGAAGCCACATAGGAGAAGCGGGTAAGTTCTGAGGTCTGAATTACCTTTCCTAAGAATGGAACTCGTAAAAGAAGATAGTGAATAGAGTATTTGAAGCTATATACCGTCTTCATTGCAATAGAGAAGATGATAGCTACTACCAATATCACGATTGCAATATAGAGCCAGTAAGCTCCCAAAAAATTACCTGTATCAATCACAAATTGGGTTAGTGGGGGTATCTCCTGTTTCATCTGGACAAATATCGATGTTATCTTAGGAACTACGACGGTTAGCATAATGGAGACCATCGCGATTGAGATAAGTATTATGAAGGTTGGATATATCATAGCTTGGGAGATTTGTTTTACTATCCTATCTTGGGATATTAGAAAATTTGCCATTTCCCCCAAGACATCTCCTAAAACTCCGTTCTCTTCTCCTATTTTGATACTCTGCTTGTAGAAGTCAGGTAATTTGAATGAAGTTTGATTCTCTAATGCATAGTAGAAACTATTCCCCTCGTCTAACATTGTTTCAATAGAGGTTAGGAAATCCAACATCTTGCCATCATCACTCTGAGACTTTGCTAATTTCACCGCTTGAAGGATAGGAATAGAAGCTTTTAGGTATATGGATAAATTTCTACTTAGATGGGCTAATTTCTTAGTAGCTATATCTGTTGCTCTAAGCTTCTCAATCCTCGCCCAGATAGATTGAGAAGATTCAACAACTTTCTCGTAAAAAATCCCTTTTGATTTGAGTCGTCTCTTTGCCTCCTCTAAATCGGAGGCTTCTATTCGTCCAGATACCTTTTTACCCTCTCTATCTACCCCCTTATATTTGAAAATCATTTAGATACCTTGTCATAGGCAACTGGAACAATAATGGAGAATCTCGCCCCATTTTCTATATTTGATACCTCCAATTTTCCTTTGAAATTCTGTTCTATTATCATCTTTGACATATACAACCCCAATCCCGTTCCTATCGATTGGTGTTTAGTTGTGAAATATGGTTCAAATACTCTCTCTATTACCTCCTCTTTTATACCGCCTCCATTATCTTCTATAATTAGATAGGAAAATCCATTTTTCTCTTTTGATTCAATATGAATCTCTCCATTTTGTATATTTCTCTCTTCAATAATATCTTGACCATTTTTTACCAGATTTATCAATACCTGTATATATTGGCTCTTTTGTCCAAAAAGTCTTGAATTATCTTGAATATCTTGAATTAGTTTTATCCCTTTACCTTGTAGTCCGTTCTTAGTGATGTTCAGTGCCTGCTCAACCACTTCTGATATATAAAACTCCTCTTTTGGGGTATCTCCTTTGAAGAAATTTCGAAAGTCGTCTATCGTGGAAGACATGTAATTTATCTGTTCCATTGCATCTCGTGAAACTTGGATAATATACTCCTTATCCAAACCTTCAAATAGAATAGAGTTCTCTATATCCTGAACCATCAAAGCCAAATTATTTAATGGCTGTCTCCATTGATGGGCTATATTCCCCACCATTTCCCCCAGAGATGCCAATTTAGCTTGTTGAAACATCAACCTATCTTTTTCTCTGTTTCTCTGAACCTCTCTATCTATCCGTTTTTGTAAAGACTTTTCCAATTTATAAAATCTCTTTTCCAAATTTCTATACTTTTTCTCTATATAGAAAACTGCTATTAGGGAGAATATGAAAAATAGATAAATTGTATATGTCTCCCATCTCAACTTTTGAATATCTGAGGTTGTGATATTTACTATTCTATGTTCGAGGGTATCTATCGATTGAGTAAGTTGTATCGATGAGGTGGAGTGTGAAATATCCTGCTCCAATCTATTCCAACTACTATGAACTACCTCATCATCTAAATAGTGGTTGATAGACAAAATATCTTTTAAAAAATAGAGTTCTCTTTTAAATAGCTCTCTCTTCTTGGAAAGTAGCGAACTATCTTGGATATGTGCAATTTCGCTACTAAGCTGTTGTAACTTCTCTATTTTGTCAAAGAGAAGATAACTATTCTGGATAGTCTCAAATTTCCAATCTACAAAGAGCAAAATTAGAGAGGGAATCACTGCTATTGTGAATATTGCTAAATTGAATCTTCTAAACACCTCTATACTCTGGATAGACAAATATCGTTGTTTTGTATTTTAACAAAAAATATATAATACTCTTTCGCAAAACTTATAGTAAATATGCAGGATAGGAATTGGCAAAAAAGAGAAAAAAAGGCTCTCTACTAATAGAGATTTTGAGACCGTTGATTCAGCTGATAGCCACCTCAAAAGATTTGGGAATGGTCTTTTTCCTGATGGCTATCCTCTCTATAATAATAGTCCCTCTCCCAAGTGGAGTTTTAGATTTCATGCTAACAATTTCGATAGCGGTCTCAATATTGGTTTTAATGATAGCTATCTATATTCCTAAACCGACAGACTTGACAACTTTTCCAACTCTGATACTTGTAATTACCCTATTTCGTCTCTCTCTCAATATAGCCACTACTAGAATGATTTTGAGCGAGGGACATAATGGAGTAGAAGCGGTATCCCAAATTATTTCAGCCTTTGGTAATTTCGTGGTTGGTGGAAATCTGGTGATAGGGATTATCATATTCATAATATTGGTTCTCATAAACTTCATGGTAATTACCAAAGGTTCTGGAAGGGTTGCAGAGGTTGCAGCGAGATTTACACTAGATGCAATGCCGGGAAAACAGATGGCTATCGATGCCGACCTAAATGCTGGATTGATAAATGAAGCAGAGGCGAAACAGAGAAGAGCTGAAATTTTGCAAGAAGCCAATTTCTATGGAGCTATGGACGGGTCGAGTAAGTTTGTGAAAGGTGATGCTGTCGCAGGTATTATTATCACAATTGTAAATATTATCGGCGGTTTCCTAATCGGGGTGTTCCAATTCGACATGTCGATTAGTGAAAGTGCTTCAACTTTTACAGTCTTGACGATTGGAGATGGATTGGTTTCCCAAATTCCCGCCTTAATCCTTTCAACTGCAACAGGTATTATTATCACTCGTGCAAGTGGAGATAAGGAGAATTTCGCTAGTGGTTCTATTAGCCAACTTAGCGGAGATTACAAGGTTCTAATATTAGTTGGGGGAATTCTATTCCTGTTCGCACTTGTTCCGGGTCTGCCAACTATTCCGCTCGGTGGTTTGGGATTTGTATTCCTAACACTCGGCTATCTTTTATATAAACATGAAGTAGGAGAGTTGGGAGATGTATTTGAAAATATCAACAAAATATCCACAAAAATTACAGGTGAGGATTTGGTAGATACAGAAGCCTATTATAATCGTAAAAAGCCTAAGAGAAAGAGTGAAGCTGAAATTCAGAAAGAGGAGCAGGCAGCCCTTGAAGAGATTTTAAAAGTGGAGATGTTAGAGCTTACTTTGGGTTACCAACTTATCAAACTAGCAGATATAGAGCAGGGGGGCGATTTGCTCGATAGGATTAGGAGCATGAGGAGAAAGATTGCTACCGATTTCGGATTTATTATGCCCCAAGTTCGGATTAGGGATAACTTACAGCTCAATCCGAAAAGTTACCAAATCCTAATCAAAGGGGTTGAGGTCGCCGAGGCGATGATAGAACCCGATAAATTTTTAGCAATGGATAGCGGTATGGTAACCGATGAGATACCGGGAGATAAAACCATTGAACCAGCTTTCGGATTGGAAGCTATTTGGATAGAAAAGTCTCAAAAAGAAGAGGCTATTATGAACGGATATACAGTAGTAGACCCATCTACTGTAATCTCCACCCATCTATCCGAAATTGTCAAAAAATATGCCGAAGAGTTCCTAACTCGACAAGAGATTCAGGGAATGATTGATAAAGTTAAAGCTGAATATCCTATCATTGTTGAAGAGGTTCTCAAAGTAGCTCCTATCGGACTTATTCAAAGGGTGTTACGAGCTTTAATTCACGAAAAAGTGCCACTTACTGATATGGTAACTATCCTTGAAGCTATTACCGATGTGGCAGAAGTTACCAAGAGTGTTGATATTTTGGTTGAGCAGGTTCGAGCTAGGCTCTCTCGAACTATTTCCAGTCTATATAGAGATGAGAATGGAAAAATTCGACTTATTACCTTTGCTACCGATGTTGAACAGAAGCTACTGAATAAAGTAGTTGAGAATGAAGGGTATAAACAGCTCAACCTTACAGCTGATGAGATAAATAAGCTTGTCCAAACTGTTAGTGAAGAGAGTGCCAACCTTATTCAGATGGGGATTATCCCAGTTGTCATTATCGTCGACCCAATGATTCGACGACCTTTATCGGAAATATTTGAAAGATTCAACTTAGATATTATCGTTCTTTCACATGCTGAAATAGATACAAATTCTAAATTTGAGATACTCGGTAGTATCACCATTGACAATTTCTAAGATAGTCTATATCTGGTTAGCTCTTCTATTTCTCGATATTTTCACTATTCAAGATATTAGCAACCTCATCGAGAACTTTGGAGAGAGATATATCATCAACTACTCTCTAACTTCTCTCGCCCTTTTACTAATCCTAATCCTTATTCGTAATTGGAATAGGTGGGCAATTTTTCTCCTTCTTATAATCCCTACTCTGGTTCAATCTACCTATTTTGAGGTATATGAAAAACTGGTATCCCCTTTCGGTTTTAAAATATTTTTAGAAAATATTGGAATGGTGTTGGATTTATGGATAGAGAATATCGATATTCCAAAATCTCTCTTTCTCATTTTTGCTATTTGGTGGCTGGTGTCGAAATTACCAAAAGGAGATATTTCAAGATATATCACTATTCCATCAATAATATTGGTAATAGCTATCTATGGATTGATAGTATTTAGCTGGTTTAGTGTTCCAAATCTACAAAATAGTATTGTCTCATTTTATGGAGCTATTTTGGATACCTTCAAACAGGGGATATACCAAAATTTCAAACTCCAAAGACCGGATTTAGAAAATCTACAAAGTTCCAAAAGAGAACTACCAAATATCTTGTATATCGTTGGGGAATCGGCAGTATTGAGCCATACTTCCCTATTTGGATATGAGAGAGATACAACTCCTAAATTGAGGGAGTTGGAAAGAAATGGAACGATAGTAAAATTTACTAATGTCGTATCTATTGGAACTAAAACTAGGTTGAGTGTTCCATATATGTTAGTTGGACTTCAAGGGATAGACCCACACGGCGAGATATACAAATATCCAACCATTTTGAACTATATGAAGGCGATTGGATATAGAACTATCTTCATTACTGCTCAGGATTTGAGTTGGGGTGGGTTGAAAAATTTTCTGATTGATAAAGATATTGACTATTTCGTCAATGGAACTAAATATAATCCCAATGCAAGAGTTCATAAAGGGGCTGATGATTTGGTAGTAGTTGAAAATGAGATACTACCTATTCTGGAAAAAAACAGCTCTAAACCTCTCTTTTTGGTCTATCAAATGGACGGAAGCCACTACCCCTATTCTCAACACTCTCCAAAAAGTTTCAAAAAGTGGAAAGAGAAGGGGGATAATTCCATAAATGCCTATGACAATACCCTGCTCTATTTCGATGAGGTAGTAGCGAAGATAGTTATAAATTTCAGAAAGAGATACCCTAATGGCTGGATATTCTACTCAACTGACCACGGGCAGAATCTCGGAAAGAGAGGGGGAATGTTTAACGATAATTTTGAATTAGATGTAATCCATAATCTATTTTTCGTCTCTCCTCCACGAAAATATTTGGAGAGATTGCGAAAAAATCAAAACAGCCCTATCTCACAAGCTGATATAGTAGCTACTATTTTGGATATAGTTGGAGTTCAACCGATAAAGCCACTTGATGGAGTTTCTATCTTGGGGGAAATTCCAAAAGAGAGACTTAGGGTAGTTTCCAACTACATGCCAACCCTTCACAATGTTCCTGAGGCTGTTCTGGTGTTTCCAGATTTGGAGTTGATATATATAGACTTCGACAAAATGAGTGTAACATTTCCAAAAAGTCAGCAAACTATCCATTTTTCCGAGCTGAATAGTAGCTACCGATTACTATTTGAAAAGAGGCTTACAGACTAGCTAGCTTTTTTATTTCTTTTATTTTTCTTAATTTTCTTTTTCTTTTTCAGTTTTTTTTTTCTTTTATTAACCGAATATAAATCAGTTTCCGTTTTTGGAGTATCTTCTGTTTTCGGGGTATTTTCTATTTTCGGGGTATTTTCTATTTTCGGGGTATTTTCTAT
>DTUW01000037.1 GCA_012963895.1 Campylobacterales bacterium
TCTCTCCAAGAGGAAAAATTCTATATCAGATATTGGCATCTATAACAGTTATTACTATCCTCTATTTTCACAACTTTCCAACCGATTTCTATCTACCATTTGTTAAATATCCAATTGGAGATATTGGAATCTGGATATTTCCGTTTGCTACCCTCATATTTCTAAGTTCCTCAAATGCGGTAAATTTGACTGATGGACTTGATGGACTGGCTACCGTCCCCGCCACCTTTTCAATAGCTACCCTTTCAGTATTTGCCTATCTGAGTGGGAATATAGTTCTAAGTGAATATTTACTAATTCCAAATATAGAGGGGGTTGGAGAGGTTGTAATTATCGGTAGTGGATTGATAGGGGCTTTAACAGGTTTCCTGTGGTTCAATGCTCACCCTGCTGAGGTCTTTATGGGGGATAGTGGTAGTCTTGCAATTGGTGGATTTATAGGATATTTAGCTGTTGTTACTAAAAACGAGATTTTACTAATCCTCATAGGGTTCATATTTGTAGTTGAGGCGATGACGGTAATTATGCAGGTTACCAGTTACAAAACCAGAAAGAAGAGAATATTTTTAATGGCTCCAATCCACCACCATTTTGAGATGAAAAAGTGGCATGAGAATAAAATTATTGTCCGGTTTTGGATAATTTCCCTCCTCTCCAACCTCATCGCTCTCATTTCACTAAAATTGAGATAATAGATATAATATTTAGGTGTGAATTTTCAAACATTGGAGTTATAGAATGACATCAGAAGAGAAGATAGAGAGGTTAGAGAGTGAAATAAAATTCTATCAACAGGTAATAGAGTTCTATGCGGGGAAACCAGTAATTATTTTCAAAAACAACCAGATAGAGTATATGAGCAAGGAGGCAGATGACTATCGACTAGATAGGTATCAAAATATGATTCTCTCCAATACAGAAGAGATAACAATAAATGATATGGTGGCAAAAATTGAGGAGAAGAAACTAGATTCAGACAATTTCAGAATTTTCGAAGTTGAGATAACTTCTCCATCGGAAGAGAAGCGAAAAAATGGAGATATTGATGATGAGAACAAGAGAAAAAGAATAATCCATATTCGCCACGATATTACAATAGAGGCATTGGAACATGTGCAGAAACTGCTTTCCAAATTCCTTGACGATATGGAATTTTTGGTAGAGGAGGCGAAAACGACTGCTGAAAGTTCTAATAAGGGATTGGCAAATATTGAAAGAATATACAAAGATGCTATTCAACTTGGTAAGAATGTCCATAGTTCAGTTGGGATAATGGATAAGTTGAATAAAAATAGTAAAAATATCAAAGATGTCCTATCTCTAATAGATGATGTGGCTGACCAGACAAACCTACTTGCATTAAATGCAGCAATTGAGGCGGCGAGAGCTGGAAAACATGGACGGGGGTTTGCTGTTGTAGCTGAACAGATTAGAAATCTCGCAGAAAAAACTCAATCAGCCACCCAAGAGATAGAAGAGGTTATCACCAACATGACAACTGACATAGAGTCGTCTCGAAAAGAGATAAGCAATATAGATGGTCTAGTGGCGACCATCAAACACGATGTTTCAAATGTTCGAGATTTGATTATTGAGTTTCAAGGTAACTCCACCCGAACATCTTACAAAGTTCAAGATATTTCATATGCAATATTTGCAGATTTGGCTAAGTTTGACCATGTGGTATTCAAAGAGAATATATATTCTTATGTTCTTGGAGATGAGCAGGAATTCGATGCAACAGACCATTTCAGTTGTCGATTGGGGAGATGGTATTACCATGGAGTTGGACGAGAGCAATTCTCAGATACAGAGGCATATCGACATCTTGAACTGCCTCACTCAACTGTCCATAATGAAGCAAAATATTTGTATGACTATGTTCGAAACAACTCCAAGCCGAGTATTGATGATATTCTTATTCATGTTCTCAATATAGAAGATGCAAGTAAAGATTTATTTGGATTGCTTGAAAAGATGATTGAAGATAAGAGATTGGAGACAGTAGAAGAGGCTATAACAACTCTTTTCAAAAACCACCAAATCAACCGTCGAACTAAACGGCGAAAAAGTAAGCATAAAGGATTTGTATAGATGGCTGATGAAAAAAGTATCAAAATTGCAGTTATTGATGATGAATTGGATACTCTCTCCGTTTTGGAGAGACTTCTTGGGAGAGAGTCTGAATTTGAGGTTAGGGTCTATTCCAATCCTGAAAATGGATTAGATGAGGTAAAGGGTGGTAATTTCGATTTGGTTCTACTCGATATAGTGATGTCTCAAATGGACGGAATAGAAGTCTTAAAAGAGATAAGAGCTGTCAATGGCAAGACGAAAATAATAATGATTTCAGCTTATGCTACTCTTGATAGAGTTCTCAAATCTCACCAATATGGAGCTGATGATTTCATCTTGAAACCTTTTAAAAGTGTGGCGAAAATAATAGATAAGATAAAAAATATCTTAGATGTACAACAAAAATGAGATATTGAGAAAAAAGGCAGTTGCCCTCAAATATCAACAGGGAGCTGATTCTGCTCCAAGAGTGGTGGCTGGTGGTAGAGG
>DTUW01000038.1 GCA_012963895.1 Campylobacterales bacterium
CGATGTTATCGGACCAGCTGGAAAGGTAATAAAAAGTATAGTTGTAAGTAGTGCAATCTGAACCTCAGGAGAACCAGTATCCCCCTCTTTTCTTTGAAATTTAGAAACAATTTCAGATTTTTGTTCACCAGTTAAAGCCACAATATTCTCCTAATATATGATTTAGTTTGAAATTCTATCTAAAAATCTAATCTACTTTTCTAAGCTCTATCTTATTTCCACGAACTGATAGAACCTCTACCAATACCTCATCACCAATATTTAGATAGTCTTCTATCCGATTAATACGACCTTGTCCTATTTTGGAAATATGAATCATTCCATCATGTCCCCCCGGTAAAGATATGAAAGCACCAAAAGGAGCGATGCTTTTTACAACTCCTGTATGGACACTAAAAGGTTCATATATCTCATGCAGTGGTCTATCATCGGCTATCTGTTGAATATATTTAGATGCATCTTCTACATCTTTACCATTTCGTCCAACTACCTTAATATCCCCTGTCTCTCTATCAATATCTACTTTCACATCATACTTTTCAATAATACCTTTGATGACCTTTCCAGCTGGTCCGATAACATCGACAACTTTTGTTGGATTGATTCTGAACTTCTCAATTTTCGGCAAAATATCGCTATTTACTACTATATTTCTTTCCGCCTCTTCCATAATATTCAATATATGAAATCGTCCTTCTCTTGCCTGTTCCAAAGCCTCTGAAAGAATGTCTAAGGAGATACCTCCAAGTTTTATATCCATTTGGAGAGCAGTAATTCCACTTCTGGAACCGGCAACTTTGAAATCCATATCACCATCGTGGTCTTCTAAACCGAGAATATCGGTAAGGATTGCATATCTATCCTCTTCTGTAATTAGCCCCATAGCAACCCCTGCTATCAACTCACTCATTTTCTGATTTCCAGCTTTTAAAGCGAGAGAGCCACCGCAAACAGTTGCCATTGAAGAAGAACCATTAGATTCCAAGATTTCAGATACCAATCTGATGGTCATCTCATCTCTATTCTCTAAACTCGATTCCAATGCTCGTTTAGCTAAGTTTCCATGTCCTAACTCTCTTCTACCGATAGCCTTTATCCTTGAAGCCTCTCCGACTGAAAAGCCCGGAAAGTTGTAATGCACCATAAACTTCTCTTGCTGTCCATCAAGCTCTGTAAGTTCCTCAAAAATTTGAGCATCTTCTCCTGAACCGATAGTAAGTGTTACGAGTGCCTGAGTTTGTCCTCTGGTAAAGAGGCAAGAGCCGTGAACTTGTGGAAGTATATTGGTCTCTATTGAAATAGGTCTAACATCTTTTAACCCTCTACCATCAGCCCTTTTACCAGTTTCAAGCACCATTTTTCTCATAATCTCTCTTTTTCTAAGTTGAAGGGCTTCTAATACCTCATCGTGGCTCCACTCTTCTGGAACTTCTCCACTCTCCACTATCTTAGTTGCTAAATTATAAAGGGTGGTAGCTCTTTCACTCTTTGCAAGTTGAGAAAGTGCTTTCTGTAACTCTTCACTATATCTCTCTTCTATAAATTTTGTAAGCTCTTCTGGTAGCTCTTTTACAAATAGTTCTATCTCTTTTGGAGGGCGAACCAGTTTCGAAAAGCTCTCCTCATATGTAATATTTCTATTTACCAATATATTTTGGGCGAGGGATATAGCCTCTATGAGTTTCTCTTCTGGAATTGCTCCATTGTGATGTTTTCCATCTACAAACTTTCCAATACTCCTCATCTCTATCATCAATAGCTCATCTTTTGAACCTGCTACAAATAGGTCTAATGAGCTTTGCTCTTTTGTGTCAGCATCTGGGTCTATTACAAATTGGTTATTGACCATTCCTATTCTAACTGCTGATATAAACTTTTGAACCGGTATCGATGAGGTGAAGAGGGCTGCCGATGCCACTTTTAGAGCCAATACCTGCAAATCTGCATCTCTATCGACACTCAGAGCAAATATGGTAATTTGGACTGGATAGTTGAAACCTTTTGGGAATAGGGGTCTCAATGCTCTATCTACTATCCTTGAAGTTAGGATTTCGAAATCTCCCGGTTTTCCCTCTCGTTTGATAAAGCCTCCCGGTATTTTTCCAACAGAATAGAATTTCTCTATATATTGAACTGTTAGGGGTAAAAAATCATCTTCCGATTTCGCCAGTTCGTCCATTACCACTGTTGCTAATAGCACCGTGTTTCTATGTTGTATCCAAGCCGACCCGTCAGCCTGTTTTGCTATTTCGTTGATTCTATAAATCTCTTTTTCATTATTGAAAAATATCTCTACTGCCAAATCTTTTCCTTTATCTAATATTATCTATAAAACTGGATAACTCTATCCAATCTACTATAAGCCTATCGTATTCGATATTCCCGCTCTCAATATTTGAAAGAATATTTTTCAAAGGTTGGATAATTCCTTCAACATTGAGAGAGAGAGAAAACTCCAAAATTTCCTCTATTAGAGAAGTAGCTAAATCTATCTTTTCAGGGTTAAAACTCTCCTCTATCTTCTCTTTTGAGGTATCAAAGAACTCTATAAAACTATCT
>DTUW01000039.1 GCA_012963895.1 Campylobacterales bacterium
TTGCAACTATCTTTGGAATAGTCTTCAAGACCTTTACAAATTTTCTAGTTCCTCTCTATTCTATTCTTCAACCATTTAGTAAAGATAGTTGGATTTCCAAGAAAAATTAGATTTATAATTTAGTTTGTATATTTAAGCAAAACTGGAAAAATGTCTCTCTTGGACATGTAGAAACATTGCATTCAAATTCCCATATATTGGAAAGTTTGTAAATTTAAGTTTAGAGCTAAATATTAGTATTCTGTGAAGAGATATAGCCTACCTATTTCTATTGCAAAATTGGAGATATTTTTAAGTTTAGTTTGTATGTCTATGCAAAATATAGCCTTTAACTATCCTAAAACTTAGATATATATTTGAGATATATATTAGTTTATAGATGTAAAAATTGCAAATTGCCAAATTTTATCACCTCATACATTTTTTAATAAAAAATTTTCAAAAGCCCGAAAATAGGGATTAAGGAAAATTGATGAAATATAAATATATCTAATATGTAGTATTTGTATTAGTAATATATGTCTGATTTTGAATTCATGTCCAAATTAGTTTAAAAATTTAAGGATTGAGAATAGGTGAGAATATTAGTAGAATAATTACATTAGAAAAATAAGAATAGACAAAGAAATATATTAGGAGTTTCAAAATCCTACCTTTTGAAAACAACTATTACCAATTTTCCACAATATAGCTATTTTTAAGTTAAAATTTTCGAATATTCCGAAACTCAAACTTAGAGAGGAAAGATATGGCTCAAAAGTCAATTAGAGAGTTTGATGCTAAAACTATTTTAGCTCGACATTGGAAAAAGTATTTTCCAGATTTTGAATATGCTTACGAGACTGTTCTAGTTACAAGTGGCGAGGAGTTGAAAAAACTCGCTGAGGAGAAGAGTTGGCTAAAAGAGAAACCATTGGTGGTTAAGCCTGATATGCTCTTTGGAAAACGGGGAAAAAATGGATTGGTTCTATATAAAGACCAGAAGCCGGGAGATGTTACATTAGAAAAAGCCGTTTCTTGGATTGAAGAGAAAAGAGCTGAAAAACAGAAGGTCTATTTTTCATTTGACGGAGACACTCCAAAAGGCGAACCAAAAGAGGACTACCTAACTCACTTCATTGTAGAACCATTTACTCCACATACCCAAGAAGAGGAATACTATATCTCTGCTACCGTTGTTGGTGAAGATGATGTTTTATATATGTCTGCCGAAGGTGGTATGGAGATTGAAGAGGGTTGGGAAGAGAAGGTTATTGAGGTGAAATTCCCTATTACAGATACAGAAGAGGATATAGAAGCCAAAATTATGGCAAGTATTCCTGATGGTATTCGAGAACCAGAGAGATTCGCAAAATTTGCTATCGGATTTTTCAAAGCATATAGAGAGCTTCATTTTGCCTATTTGGAAATCAACCCTTTTGTAATGCAAGGGGATAGAATAGAGCTATTGGATATGGTTGCAAAACTTGACGATACCGCAGGGTTTCTTATGGTTGATGAGTGGGGTGATGTGGCATATCCAACTCCTTTTGGCATGGAAGAGAAATCACCAGAAGTTAAAGCTATTGAAGAAGCTGATGCAAAATCGGGAGCATCTTTGAAATTGACTATCCTAAATCCAAAAGGTCGAATTTGGACAATGGTAGCTGGTGGAGGTGCTTCGGTTGTCTATGCTGATACAATCGCCGACCTTGCCGATGATATTTCAGAGTTAGCAAACTACGGAGAGTATTCAGGAGGTCCAACAACGGGAGAAACCAAGTTCTATGCCGATACAGTTATTGACCTAATGACTCGACATGAAGACCCACGAGGAAAAATTTTGATAATTGGTGGAGCGATTGCTAACTTTACAGATGTAGCTAAGACCTTCAAAGGAATTATTCAATCTTTTGAAGAGAATGCCGAAAAAATGAAAGCTCACAATGTAAAAATCTATGTTAGACGGGGTGGTCCAAACTATGAAGCTGGATTAAAGATGATTGAGGAATCGGCTAAAAAACTTGGACTATATATCGAAGTCTATGGACCTGAAACCCATATTACCGATATTGTTCGAATGGCTTTGGTAGGGTAGAGATTTGACAAAATTACTACAAACAATAGTAATTTTGTTTATATTGAATGGTTGTGCACGCCATTTAGGGCAATTTACTGCCTTATCAAGTTTCAATGTTAGGAATTTGAAATATTCAAAGGACGATAACACAAAAGTTAGAACTAGTGGAGAGGCTTGTGCAAGGAGCATTTTCGGTTTACCTATTTCTCAACAAGATGATCTTTTGCAAAGGGCAACAGATAATGCTATTCGAAATGGACAAGATGAAGGAGTTGATGGTGACCTTTTAGTCAATGTAAGAATTAAAGAAAGTTCTGTAAATTTCCTATTTTATACTAGCTTTTGTTATGAAATTGAGGCTGATTTAGTTAAAGTTGAAGATTAATAGAAAATCTTTGATACTTAAAACCTCATTTCTAACGGCAGGTAGTTTTATATATGGATTGGAATAGTTTTATAGATATTCTATTTTCAATAGTTCCACCAACATTAGCAA
>DTUW01000040.1 GCA_012963895.1 Campylobacterales bacterium
AAATTATAAATCAGATTTAGGAAAGATATGGGACTAAGTATAGGAATAGTTGGATTACCAAATGTGGGAAAATCTACAACATTTAATGCATTGACCAAAGCCCAAAATGCAGAGGCTCAAAACTATCCATTCTGCACTATTGAACCAAACAAGGCTATTGTGCCTGTTCCTGATAAGAGACTTGATAAGTTAGCTGAAATCGTTCAACCTCATCGAGTTCAACATGCAGTTGTAGAGTTTGTAGATATTGCAGGGCTTGTTAAAGGAGCTTCAAAAGGTGAAGGGTTAGGAAATCAGTTTTTATCAAACATTCGCGAAACCTCAGCAATTCTCCATATGGTGAGATGTTTTGAAGATGAGAATATTACCCATGTTGAGGGGAGTATTGACCCGGTGAGAGATATAGAGATAATAGAGCTTGAACTACTTTTTTCAGATATTCAAACATTGGAGAGACGAATAGAGAAATTAACCAAACAGGCTAAATATGATAAAGATGCTCGGGCTGAGTTGGAAATAGCAAAATCTCTTTTGGAACATCTTGAAAATGAAAAACCTGTTAGAACATTTCCAAATAGGGATAATCACCATTTTGAGAATTTGAATAAAACTCTAAATTTTCTGACCAATAAAGAGGTGATTTACGGAGCTAATGTAGATGAGGAGGGATTGGAAAAAGATAACCAATATGTTAAAGCCGTTCAAGAGTATGCATCAAAAAATGGGGCTGAGGTGATAAAGTTGTGTGCAAAGATAGAAGAGGAGCTAATTGGACTTGATGAAGAGGAGCAGAAAGAGTTTTTAGAATCTCTTGGAGTTGAGGAATCGAGTTTAGACAAGATTATTAGAACTGGTTTCTATAAGTTGGGTCTTATCACCTATTTCACCGCAGGAGTGAAAGAGGTTAGAGCTTGGACAATTCAAAAAGGTTGGAAAGCCCCTAAGGCTGCTTCTGTTATCCACAACGACTTTGAAAAAGGTTTTATTCGTGCTGAGGTTATCAGTTTTGAAGATTTCATCAAGTATGGAGGAGAGGCGAAAGCCAAAGAGAATGGGGCGATGAGGTTAGAAGGAAAGGATTATATCGTTCAAGATGGCGATATTATCCATTTCCGATTTAATGTCTAAAAGGTAATATCAACTCCCGGTAGTAGTTTTTCAGCTTTCTCCTTTTCAGAAGTGGAAAGGGGATTGTTGTATAGATTCAACTCCTTCAAGTTTGTAAGTTGTTTTATCGATTTTGGTAATGAATATAGTTTATTACAACATAGATTGACCTTTCTAAGACTTTGCAAGTTGCCAAACGAAACTGGTAAAGAAGTAAGTTTGTTACAACATAAATCGAGGTTTTTCAGATTTCTCAACTGAGTTATCGAGTTTGGAATCATCATAATAGAATTGAAACTAAGATTCAAATCTTGTAAGCTTTTCAGATTACCAATAATATTTGGTATTTGCGAAATCTTTTCATTGTCCAATATCAACCCTCGAAGATTTGGAAGATATGCGATTGCATCTGGAATATAGGTAATCTTGCTACTACCATTCCAAACTTTTATCAAATTCAATCTTTGCAACTCTTCCCAAGTCTTTGGAAGTCCTAAATCGAACTCATCAGACCATTTTTCTATTTCACTAACTATATTTTCTACTGATGACATATTTATCCCTTTTGTATATCTGGATAGATACTATTTCTGCCCTCTTTTTTGGCTTCCTTTAACATATTGTAGCATCTATCAACTATGTCAATAAAGTTCTCCACCCCTTTTCTATCTGTAACCCCTGCTGAAAATGTAACTAATACTTTTTCATTTCTATAAACAAATTTTGTATGTTCTACTTTTTCTTTGAATTTATGGACAAATTCCAGAGCCTCTTGCAGATTTCTATTTGGTAGAGAGACCAAGAAAATACCATCTCCATATCTAGCGGTGCTGTCTCCAACTGATATATATCCCTTCAATACTTTTGCGAAATACTTCAAAATCAAATCCCCCGCATCGTTTCCATACATTTTCCTAATTTCCTGAAACTCATCTACCTCTATCATTACTACCGAATAGTTTTCTTGTATCTTCTCCTGATACTCTACCTCTATTGCCTCTAAATCTTTTTTAAATCCTCTCCTATTTTTCATGTTGGTCAAATAGTCTCTATCGGCAATGGCTCTTTTCTCATCTATGCTATTTTCAATATTCTCAATTTTGGATTTTATGTCAAATATCCCTTTTGAATACCTTTTCAGAGATGAAAACAGCCCCGAAGTCTGTTCAGCAATAGAGTTTAGACTACTATCTATCTTCTCCAATATTTCGGAACTATCCCCCTTGCTTTCTCTAATTTCATGTATCTCTTTTCTCAACTCCTCAATCTGGTTGCTAATATCTTCTCTTGTTTTTGACTTTTCCACCTCATCAACGAAACTATCAATAGCCTGTTTAGCCTCATTGATAGCTATCTCCT
>DTUW01000041.1 GCA_012963895.1 Campylobacterales bacterium
TACCACCTCATCTATTTAAAATATTTAGAATAGATAGTTGAATTCTAATCTATATTCGTTATATGATGTGTCATCTTTTTTACCATCGGTATCATCACTATCGACTATCCCTATTCTGATTTTTGTCTCCAAATTTGGTAACTCTCGGAACTTTTTGAATAGGTCGATATGGACAATACCTCTATCAGCCAATACATCCGGTTTATCATCGTCAAAGTCCATAAAGGCATATCTAATACTGGTCTTGAAACCATCTACTATACCAGCTTTTCCAAAATCATAGACTGCCTGAGCCATATACGATTTTGTATTGGCTACCCAGTTGTATTGAGCCATAGCTCTGGTATATCCACCAGTAGGAAAACCTCTCCAAGGAGCTACAATATCCCCTTTATCCTCAACTTGGGAATATCCAAAAAGGATTTTTGTAGTTCTATTTTTCAAAACAACTCTACCTGCAATTAGGGAGCTATCCAAATTTTTTGGGTCATCATATCCCCTCTTGTCATCTCCCTCTTTCCAATTTGCCAATTTACCTTTTAGAGATGCTCCTCCTATCTCTCCTGCTCCGTCGTCAAATTGTTGTATATATCTAATCCCCGGGGTTGCACTCCAACCACTTGCCCCTATCGGTATTTTGTAATGGGCTTCAAAAGCTATATCTGAGATGAGGTCGGGAACAGTTAGATAGCTTATAGTCGTCTTCAAATTTGGAATAGTTCTATTTTCGAAAGTTGCAATAATTAGATTATGGTGGGTATCTTCGCCGTGTGCCTGTAAGTTTTGGAATGTTAAACCTTTATGAATAGCTGAATCGTCATTATTCAACCACTTATTCCCATCTCTATCTTTGAATGTGATGACATCATGCGATGAGGTATGGTCTCTAAGTTTTTGAGCTTGAAAATAGGCTAATTGGATTTTGCTATCTGGAATATCTCTACTTACAATCGAGATACCATCGAAACTATTTGGAATCATCTTGGTATCGTTGGACTTAGTAAAAACAGAGTGGAATAGTTGGCGACCAAATTTTATGGTTGTTTTAGCAATATCGTATTGAAGATAACTCTCTCCAAGAACGGTAATACCATATTTTCCATTTTGAGCATCACTTCTAGCTAATGTATCTTTTCCAGCCTTCAAATATTTGATATTCTCCTCGTCCATCTTTAAAAATGGATTTTGAGAGGTATATAGTCCAGCAGTGGCACTAACTCCGTGAAATTTACCGGTTTTAAAAATCAGGCTACCACCAATCCCAAGAGCATAATTATCTTTCCTTTTTCCCTCTTTCTCATTGTCCCAATCCCAATAGAAGCTATTCAATCTCAACCGACCATATACAATCCCCTTTTCAAACATATCAGAAAAGGAGCTAACTTCACCGGGTAATATGTTGTATTTCAGATTCATATTACTTTTCAAACTCCGTTTAGGCTTAGTTGTCTCTCCACCTGCAAGGTTTGAAGCCAAAATTAGAGAAGTAACCAGAGATAGTGCCGTTTTTCTCATTCAATACCTTTCTATATTTTTCTAAAATACTAACAAAACTTGGAATTTAGAGAATTGGAATTTGGAAACATGTATAGAAGAGTTGTGATAAAGATTGGTAGTGCAGTTTTAACAGACAAAGATGGAGGAGTATCACGAGAGCGGATATTCAATATAGCCACTTTGGTATCCAAACTGCACGAGAACGGAACAGAGGTGATACTTGTATCATCGGGGGCAGTCTCGGCTGGATATTCCAAACTGCAATTGGATAGGAACACGATAGGAAATCGTCAAGCCTTAGCCTCCATTGGACAATCATATCTAATGAGCATCTATCAAAAGAAGTTTGCAAAATTTGGAATAGATATAGCTCAAATTTTGCTAACAGAGGCAGACCTGGATTCAAGACGACGGAGCGAAAATGCAAAAAGAACGGTAGATATTCTTTTGAAAAATGGAGTTGTTCCTATTATCAACGAAAATGATAGTGTAGCTACTGATGAGTTAGTTTTTGGAGATAACGACCAGCTATCGGCTCACTCCACTTTTTACTTTGATGGTGATTTGCTTGTAATTCTTTCAGATATAGATGGATATTACGATAAGAACCCTAGAATATACAAAGATGCAAAAATTATAAGAGAGGTTCGAAAGATAGAGGAGACTGAATTAGTTCAAGAGGTTACACCTCATCACCAATTTGCAACCGGTGGAATAGTTACTAAATTGAAATCGGCTAAGTTTCTAATGGAGAGAGGTAAAAAGATGTTTCTAACATCTGGATTCAATTTGGTAGATGTTGAAACTTTTCTATTTACAGGAAAGTATCAGAGAGGAACTCTATTTTTGTAGAAAGAAAAATATAGAAAAGGAGTAAAAATGGATAGTTATCAATATGGCGAATTGCTGAAAACTCTCTCTAAAAAAATTGAGAATATTAGGGAAGTGGTTCAGCC
>DTUW01000042.1 GCA_012963895.1 Campylobacterales bacterium
CAGAAAATGAACCAAAAACGGTAATTGAATCATTGTTAGCAAAAGCTGGTATTTATGTTGTTCGAAATAAACGGAATGGTGCAGCATTCTTACCAAAACATAATGTAGTGGGTGGAGTTCATCAGTATGATATGTGTGTCCAAGATTTCATTAGTCTAACTGACCTTGAAAGAAAATTGGGATTGCAAACTTATGAAGATGTAGCCACTACAAAAGAGGGGTTAATCCAACAACTCATTGATAATCTTGGAGAAGATAATTGGGAAGGTGCATTAGACGAAACTTTAAAAAATAGAGAAAGAATTGTATATAGAGTAGGAACAGAAGAAAACTCAACATTTACCGAAGATGATTGTATTGTTCAGGTTGAAGATGAAAATGGAGACCTAATAGATGTTCAAGCTCAATTAGTAAAAGGTGATGGCATTCCAGGCGATTCTGATGTATGGTATAAGTATGATGCTTATGTTAAATATCCTGTGGATTTGAACTTTGTAGAGGCTCAGGGTGATATGGGTGGAAAAATGAAATCTCTCTTAGAGCATGAAGAGGGCAATAAGACAATGAGCCAAATTGATGTAGAGAGAGAATATACTAATATGTATGCTCTTTTAATGAATGATGCAAACTTTACAGGTGAAAAGTTTGATAGCTTGAATGCTATCTTAGCTCTGTATAGAGAACCTAATACATCTAAAACCAATGCTGATGGTGAATTTGACCCATATTTTAGATGGGACGAACCTAAAAGAGTTATCAATTATAGATACCAACCAGTAACTCGGATTATGTTAGAGAGAGCATTCTATGACCCTCAATTAAAATATAACCCAACTCAGTATCCGGGCAGAGTTGAAGCTGGAAACACAGAAGAAGCTACTATATATTTGAGAAAAATATCAAATTACTATCAATGGTATGCTCGAAATATGCAATCAACAGGACTATTTGCTCCTGCTCACGAAGAGGTTACTATTACAGTTCCTGACGATGTAGATTACACTAAACTTCAACTCCAAATTGGTCTTGGAGATAATGTGGCAGGATTGATTAAACACGAATTGGTGCTAAAACGACCTCCAAGAGTTGAAAAGAAATATAGATTTACATCTAATACCTTGACTGTCAAACACCCATATGGTGGATTGATATATCTTACATCTTTTGACTCTGACCCAAGTATTGAAGAGGCAACTTTCACATTCGATAATGTTGAAAAAGCAATCTTGTTCAAACTTGGTGAAACCAATTCCAGCCAATGGGACGAAATGAAAAACTATAAAGCCCCAAAAGCTGAAATACAATCTAAACACTTTGTTGTAACTGTTCCTAGAAACAATGTGGCAAATCTTACTTTTGAAGAGATGGAAGATATTGCAAAAGGTTTCGATGAGGTGGCTGTAAATGCTTATGATTTCTATGGATTTGATAGAGATTGTCCAGCAGACCCAGCCGACTTTACAGTTAATACCCCTCCAACTTGTGATACTAGAAAAGGTTATCACAATAGAGAAGCCTTTGACCCTCATATATCAATAGGTGCGGGACACTCAGGTTATCCTATTATGGTTATGAATTGGGACCCTAATTCCACTTCATTCCCTCAAAATCCAAGAAATAGCTGGTTACTATGGCACGAGTTTGGTCATAACATGGCTACCAAATGGATATATATCAATGGTGCAACAGAAGTTGCAAATAATGTGATGTGTCTATATCAACAACATAAATTTGGCTTACCATATAAAATTACAAAGCGATTGGCTAATGCTCCTCTACTTGTTGAAAAAGGTCAGTCTTATGGTGATAGTGGAGCAATGGGAAGACTAATTATGTTTGCTCAGCTTCCGTTATGGGTTGAGGCAAACTATCTTGATGATTTCAAATCGGCAAATCCTAAATATTACGATGATAATGGAAATGCAAAAAGTGAATTTGGTTTCCTAGATGGCTCTGGTTGGGACATTTACAAAATTATGCACCGCGAAGCAAGAGAAAATAATTCAAGTTCAGATTATAGATACTCTGCCTGTGCCGAAAATCCAAATCTCACATCTGCTGAAAGTTTTGGAGCTTGTATGAGTTCTATATTACAACTCGATTTGACTTCATACCTTCAAGATTGGGAGATAGGAACAATTGGAGCTGGTATGATTGATGGAGTTGCTATCTATGACAATAGTGGAGGCTTTGGACAAGCCGGAGCTGATGCTATTGCTGATATGAATCTATCGGAACCAAGTAGCCCAATTCAAAACTTCACAGGAGAATAATCTATCTCCTCACCTTTTGCCACCTCATCTCTATGAGGTGGGTTCTCCTCTTTTCTTCTTTTCTATTTTCCTCTTCTTGATATTATTGTAAATAAATTCCAATAAGGAATATTAGCCATGAAAGTTTTAGTTAGCGGAATGAGACCAACTGGAAATCTCCATCTAGGACACTATTTGGG
>DTUW01000043.1 GCA_012963895.1 Campylobacterales bacterium
ATAGAAGGATTTCAGAACTTGAAGAGAAAACGGATAGGAGAATATCCGAGTTGGAGACAAAGATGGAAAAGGAGGTAGCACTCCTTAGAGAAAATATCAAAACTGAAATCCACAAAGCAATATCGACCCAAACAAAATGGTTTGTGGGTGGTGCTGGTGTTTTAGTAGTTCTCTTGAAACTCTTAGACAAATTACTATAAAGGAGGAAAGATGGATAAAACAAATATCGACGATGTCTATTTGGAGATGATATCGAAAGAAGCAGAAAAGATAGCAACCAAGTTTGCAGAACAGAAACAGCTTACAGATAGCGAAATTCATACACTCGTTTTAAAAACTCAATACAACCATATCAACCACTTGGATAAAAAACTCGATGAAGTTACCCAGAGTGTAAAGAACCTAGAACACAAATTCGAAAAGTTGGAGGAGAAGACAGATAGAAGGCTAACCGAGTTGGAAAAGAACACGGATAGGAGACTATCTGAATTGGAGGAAAAAACAGATAGAAGGATTTCGGAGTTGGAAGAGAAGACGGATAGAAGGATTTCAGAACTTGAAGAGAAAACGGATAGGAGAATATCCGAGTTAGAGGCAAAGATGGAAAAGGAGGTAGCACTCCTAAGAGAAAATATCAAAACTGAAATTCACAAAGCAATATCGACCCAAACAAAATGGTTTGTAGGTGGTGCTGGTGTTTTAGTAGTTCTTTTAAAATTGTTAGATAAACTATTCTAATATTTTATGAAAGGAGTTAAAGTAGTATGGAGGTTATCGCCTTTTACACTTTTGCGATAGCTATTATCGCATCGTTTCTCATAGTTGTTACTTCAAAAAATGTTTTGTATTCGATGTCGGCTCTCGCTTCTGGAATGGTTCTAATTTCGGGGCTGTTCTTTTTGCTGAATGCTGAGTTTTTGGGAGTTGTCCAAATTATTGTCTATACAGGTGCTGTAATTGCTCTCTATGCTTTTGCGATGATATTCTTTGATAGTGCCAAGGATGTAAAAGAGAGCAGAAGAAGTAGAGCTATATTTTTGCTATCTACATTCAGTTCAATTCTCTTAGTTCTTTTGATGACTATTCCGATGTCTTCTGATGCTGTTTCAGCTCTCTATCCTATGCATCAAGATGTAGGCAATGCCCAAGATGTTGGAATGGTGCTATTTACAAAATATCTAATTCCGTTTGAAGTTGCTGCTGTAATGCTATTGGTAGCAATGGTTGGAGGTATAGTAATGGCTGGTAAAAAGATGGATAGATATTTAGGAAATGATAAGGAGGAAATATCAAAATGATTACTCTTGAAGACTATATAGTCCTCGCAACTCTTCTATTTATGATAGGACTTTATGGGGTCATTGTTCGGACAAATCTATTAATGCTCTTCTTTGCTACTGAAATAATGTTGAACTCTGTCAATATAGCCCTAGTAGCTATTTCCAACTATTACGAAGATTTGACAGGGCAGATGTTTGCATTTTTCATTATTGCAATCGCTGCAAGTGAGGTAGCTATCGGTTTAGGTCTTCTAATTCTCTGGTATAAGAGACACGGTAATATAGATTTAAATACTTTAAAATCTATGAAAGGTTAGAAAATGGAGCTATTTTTATATACCGCCCTTTTTGCTCCTCTGGCAGGTTCTCTTTTTGCTGGAATTTTTGGAGCTTCTCCTAAAAATATCATTACAGGGCTTGTAACCTCATCGCTAATTTTCCTCTCTTTTGTCTCTTCTCTTTTTCTTTTCGTCCATCTTTACAATGGAGGCGAAATAGTCCATGTGGAGATGATGGATTGGATAATGGCGGGGGATTTATCTGTTCCGTTTGGTTTCGTTGTAGATAATGTCTCTTCTACAATGATGTTGGTTGTAACTTTGGTTTCAACAGTAGTCCATATCTACTCAATGGGGTATATGGAACACGATAAGGGATTTAATCGGTTCTTTTCATACCTATCGGCTTTCGTCTTCTCTATGATGGTTCTTGTGATGAGTGATAACTTCTTAGGACTATTCATAGGTTGGGAAGGTGTTGGACTCTGTTCATGGTTGCTAATTGGTTTCTGGTATCACAAAGAGTCAGCTACTTGGGCTGCTAATGAAGCCTTTATTATGAATAGAATTGCTGATTTAGGAATGTTGATAGGTATCTTTTTGATATATTGGAATTTTGGCTCTCTTCAATATGATGAGGTCTTTTCACAAGTTGCAGAAACTGATACTACTATTCTGACATGGATAGGAATTTTCCTATTTATTGGAGCAATGGGGAAATCGGCTCAATTCCCTCTACACACTTGGTTAGCTGATGCGATGGAAGGTCCTACTCCTGTATCTGCTCTAATCCATGCTGCAACTATGGTTACCGCTGGGGTCTATCTTGTTATTAGAGCAAACGAACTATATTCACTAATTCCAGAAGTTGGATACTTTATCGCCTCTCTCGGTGCTTTCGTAGCCTTCTTTGCTGCAACTATGGCACTTGTAAATAGAGATATTAAAAGGGTAATTGCATATTCAACCCTTTCACAACTTGGATATATGTTTGTCGCTGGCGGACTTGGAGCATATTGGATAGCTCTATTCCATTTGGCTACCCATGCATTTTTCAAAGCTCTTCTATTCTTAGGTGCTGGTAATGTCATGCATGCTATGGACGACGAGCTAAATATTATGAAGATGGGTGGAATGAGAAAGGTAATGGGTTGGACAGCTATCCTAATGATTGTTGCTTCTCTCGCCCTTGCTGGTATCTATCCATTTGCAGGTTTCTTCTCCAAAGATAAGATATTGGAGGTTGCTTTTGATAGTAACCACTATATTTTATGGGGTGTTCTCTGGGTAACTGCTGGACTAACTGCCTTCTATTCGTTCAGAGTTGTTATGCTTGTATTCTTCGGAAAAGAGAGATATAAAGATTTTGGATTCCACCCTCATGAAGCTCATAAATTTATGTTGTGGGCTATGTCTCCTCTCGCAGTTCTAGCAATTATCGCTGGTTTCTTTGAGCATCAGTTCTATAATTTTGTTACTGGTGTTTTACCTCACTACAACTTTTCAGAAGAAATACACCATGTTGTAGGACAACTTATCTTAGTAACCACTGGAATTGCTCTAACTGGTATCGGTATTGCTGTATTTTCCAATATGTATCGGGAGGGAGTGTTCTCTACGGTCTTACAAAACAATTTCATATATAGATTTTTGGATAACCAATGGTATATTCCAAAGATTTACGATGAGGTTTTTGCAAAACCATATATAGAATTATCAACTCTGTTGTGGAATAGGGTTGATGTAAAAATAGTTGATGCAACAGTTGATGGAATAGCTAAATTCCTACATACAACAGGCGAAAAGACCAGAGGAATGCAGAGCGGAAACCTCTCTCATATGTTGAGATGGGTGGTAGCTGGATTCACTCTACTTCTTGTCCTAGCTGTTGTCTATACCTACTATTCGATATAAGGAGTATTTAGAAGATGGAACACATTCTATCCATTCTGATATTTTTTCCGGCTATTGCCGGAGTTCTCGGTTTTTTGATAAATAGAGACGGTATTAGGATTTATGCAATCACCATAACTATGCTTGAATTTCTAATATCTCTTGTGTTGTGGTTTCAATTTGATAGTTCCCAAATTGGGATTCAATTCGTTGAAAACATTCCTCTAATCCCTGAGTTTGGAGTTGGTTACTTTCTAGGACTTGATGGAATTTCCCTATTTTTGGTAGTCCTTACAACTTTCATGACAATGATTGGGATTGTCTCAATCCCTGAAAACACTAAGGACATGAGGGAACTACTGCTAACCCTTCTATTTCTAGAAACGACTATGGTAGGGGTATTTGTAGCTCTTGATGCTATTCTGTTCTATATCTTTTGGGAGTTATCTCTTGTTCCAATGTTGTATATTATTGGACATTGGGGAGGAGAGAAGAGAATATATGCATCTATAAAATTCTTTCTATATACCTTCGCAGGTTCTCTAATTATGCTAATTGGTATGCTTGTAATGGCATATCTCTATTTCCAAGCCACAGGAATTTGGAGCTTCAACCTCTTAGAATGGTATAGACTTCAACTACCAGTAGATTACCAACTATGGCTATTTGGAGCATTTTTCCTTGGATTTGCTATAAAAGTTCCAATGTTTCCATTCCATACTTGGCTACCGTATGCTCACGGACAAGCTCCAACAGTTGGTTCTGTAATTTTGGCAGCTATCCTTTTGAAAATGGGAACTTACGGATTTATCCGTTTCTCGCTTCCTCTATATCCTGATGCATCTGTATATTTCATCACTCCGGTGGCTATTCTATCTATCATCATGGTTATCTATACCGCAATGGTCGCCTATGCTCAAAAAGATATTAAACAGCTTGTAGCCTACTCCTCCATCTCCCATATGGGTGTAGTGATGTTAGGTATTTTTGCCCTCAATCCAGAAGGAATTACAGGTTCTATATTTTTGATGATTTCTCACGGAATTGTTTCAGGAGCTCTATTCCTTCTGGTTGGAGTTATCTATGAGCGAAAACATACTAAGATGATGAGTGAGTTTGGAGGACTTGCCTCAGTAATGCCTCGATATGCTCTAATCTTTGGAATTATGATGATGGCATCTGTTGGATTGCCTCTAACTATCGGTTTTGTTGGTGAATTCCTCTCCTTTGTAGGGTTCTACAAAATATCTCATGTAATGACTATACTTGGTGGGACTGCTGTAATAGTCGGAGCTATCTATATGTTAGGTGCATATAAAAAGACCTTCTTTGGACAAGTTACCAAAGAGGAAAACAGAAAATTATCCGACCTAAATTTTAGAGAGTATGCCACTCTAATTCCTCTAACTCTTTTAGTAATATTTTTAGGTGTCTATCCTAAACCTGTATTGGAACCTGTTGATAAATCTGTAAAAGCAGTAGTTTCAATTATGCACCAGAAAGCTATTACAGAAGAGGGGAAAAATACCATTCCTCTAATCGATTTGAGTAAGGAGATTAAATAATGTTGGAAAAAATTACAATTCCTTTGGAGGCTCTCAACCTCCCTACTCTTATTCCTATGCTTATAGCGGTGGCTGGGGGGCTTACTATTCTTGTGGTAGACCTATTTAAAAAGGATTTGGATAAGTCCCTCTATATTGTCCTTTCAATTCTATTCCTCACAATGGATTTAGGGGCAGTATTCGATTTGGAACTAAACCAACGGGGCTTTTTCAATGTGATGCTAATTGATGGTATCGCGGTAATATCCCAAATTGTAATGATTATCGCCTCTGGGCTATTTATTCTATTTGCCTTCTCCTCTCAAAGATTTCACGAGTATCGGTATCCAGAGTTTTTCGCACTCTTTCTATTTATGACTGCTGGTTTCCAATTTATGGTTGCTAGTGATAATCTGATTCTCATCTTTGTAGGGCTTGAAACTGCTTCACTCTCTCTCTATACTATGATGGTGCTTCACAATAAAGATAAATCTTTTGAAGCAGCTATCAAATATTTCACAATGGGGGCTATGGCAGCCGGTTTCTATGCTTTTTCAGCTATGGTTTTCTATGGACTTACTGGCAGTGTGGAGCTATACAAAATATTTGAAGTGCTTCACATGAGAGGCTTTGAACCTATGATTTTGGTTTTAGTAGCCTCTATCGCTATGTTAGTCTCTTTCGGTTTCAAACTTGCAGTAGTTCCATTCCATACTTGGGGACCTGATGTATATGAAGGTTCATCGGCAGCTCTCGCTGGATATATTTCAGTAGTTCCGAAAGTGGCTGGATTTGTAGTGGTAATCAGAATCTTTGAAGGGCTTATCAATCTCGGAATAGATTGGATAGAGTATATCCTCTATGGTATAGTGGTTCTGACTATGACATTGGCAAATATTTGGGCTTTGGTTCAAAACGATGTTAAAAGAATGTTAGCCTACTCCTCTATCTCTCATGCAGGTTTTGTAATGGCTGCTATTATGATTGGAACTACACAAGCTAATAGCGGTATTTTCCTCTACTGGATTCTATTTGCATTTACCAATCTTGGTGCTTTTGCTATGTTGTGGGTCTCTCATAAAAGAGATGCTAAGTATCATGAGAGATTTGACCACCCATTTGAGAAGTTCTCTGGTATGGTGCGACTTATGCCTGTTGGTGCTGTGATGATGGGGTTGTTTATGATAACTCTTGCGGGAGTTCCTCCATTCTCCATCTTCTGGGGCAAAGTCTATCTAATATCTTCGGCAGTAAATGCTGGATATATAGTCCTCGCCATAATTATGGTTCTCAATAGTGCAATCGCTGCATACTACTATCTAAAATTGGTTGTCCATATGTTCCTAAAAGAACCTATTACAGGTAGAGATGGCTCTGTCTATATGGCTAATGCTTCTACATCTTTAAAAGTTGTTTTAGGAATTGCTGCATTCTTTACTATTGCTTCTATCTTCTTTGTCTCTCCAATTTTAGACTTCACCTCTTTCTATATGGCGATGAGTGGATTCTAATCCACTCTCGATTTTTGGGATAGAGCTATATTCTATCCCACCCCTCTTCAAAGTGCAAACTTCCCTTAGTGTAATTAGTTACATTGCCCTCAAAAAAGTTGGTTCTCTGGTCGTTGAATTTTGCAAAGTCATCTACCCATTTAAGTGGATTTTCTCGAACTGGATATATAGGTTTCAATTTCACCTTTTGTAATCTTTGATTGGCAAGGTATTTGATATATTCCTCTATCAACTGGTCTGTTAGACTCAAAATCTCTCCGCCAGTGATATATTTCCCCCAACTCGCTTCAAGCTCTACCGCCTGTCTAAACATCTCCTCCACCTCATCGGTAAGCTTAGGGGTGAATAGTTCCGGTCTCTCCTTTTGTAAGTCTCTTATCATATTCTGATATATCAGTAGATGGGTTACCTCATCTCTTTGAATAAATCGAATCATTTGAGAGCTACCCAACATCTTTCCACTCTTTGCAAGAGCATAGATATATGCAAATCCACTATAAAAGTAGATACCTTCTAGAATCTGATTGGCGAATAGAGATTTTATAAAGTTATGAGGGGTTGGATTTTTTGCTAAATCCTCATAGACCTTAGCAATCGCATCATTTTTAGATTTCAATTTCATATCTTTTCGCCAAAGTTGGTATATCTCATCGGTATTAGTGGAGATACTATCAACCATAACTGCATAAGATTGAGAGTGGAGAGCCTCCTCAAAAGATTGGCGGACTAAGATGAGGTTGATTTCAGGGGCGGTAATATATGGATTGATATTGTCAATAATATTGTTAGTTTGAAGGCTGTCCATAAATATCAATTGAGCCAAAGCCTTATCATATGCCTCTTTCTCTCGTGGAGTGAGATTCTCTTTATAATCCTTAACATCTCCACTCATATTTACCTCTGCTGGAAACCAAGTATTTTTTAACATCACCTCCCACAAGTTATATGCCCATTGATACTTAATGTCATTTAGCTCAAAAATACCTGTTGGATTTCCTCCAAAAATCTTTCTATCTTTTGTAATTTCTCTACTATCAGGGTTATAAATCTTCTTTTTATCTACTATGGAGTTTTCCATTCTATCCCCTTCTCTAAATTTAGGAGGGGTAATTATATTACTCGAAAAATAAGTTAGATATTAGTTGGATTTTGGAACGGAATTCCTTTCAGTAGTTTTGTATATAGTTCTCTATCGCTCCATTCGGACTGGATAGCATCGGAAAAGATAATATCAGATATTGCGATTCTCCCCATATTCTCATTGTATGCATCTTCTCGAAAGGCTTGGGCATATCCTGTATCGGTTTCATGAACTATTACACTATTTAGCTTTACCTCTTTTTCTCCATTTACCATCTGATTTAGTTGGAGGAATCTATCTATTAGAACAAAAAGAACCCTACTAAGCTGTTCAGCCGATGGACTTACAGGGAGCAGTATCCACCGCTCACTAAATTTCTGCATATTTTCAATATATTCGGAATTGTCATTTTTCCAGATAGATATGGAGTGGTCGAAACTATCCACAATATCTTTTATATACCTTTTCATAAGCCCGAAATCATATACCATATGACCATTATCTAAAAAGTTGGATTGGAGCAATATTTCAGCTTTGTAGGAGTGTCCATGAACCGATTCACGACACCGCCGAGAGGTGCATTTCCGAACAATATGAGCATTCTCAAATTTGAATAATTTTCTAATTACCATTAGTAACCCTTTTCTCCATTCCAAAGACGGATATGGATTCTATCGCTATAAATATAGCTATTTTTTATACAAAAATCGACAACGGCTGGGCTGTTCTTTTCCAACTCCTCTCTATCTCTACCTATTGCCATGCAGTAGATAGGGATATTTGGAAATAGTTTCGCAATATCTGATATTTCCCTGTCCGCCCCCTGCAATATCGCTTTTTGGTCAATGGTGAATTTGAAAAATGTAGATTTGGAAATCCTCACTATCGACCTGATAGCCTCTATATTAATTCTCTTTTGGAACTCCTCCCCTGAGTTGGAGAGTTTCAAAGCGATGGAATAGGTGATATTTCGAAATATATCAATCTCTGGAACTGCTATCGTTCCATTGGTTTCGATAGTAATATGAAAATTTTTACTTTTCAGATATTGGAGAAATTGGAGAAAAACAGGATTGGATACATAGATTAGAGGCTCTCCGCCTGTGAGAACTACATGGGAGATGTTTTGGTGATAGTGTTGAAAAATAGAGATTAGTTGGTCAAGATTCCCTATCTCTTGCCAACTACTCCTGAAATTGCTATCTACTGCATAGAAAGAGTCGCAACCAACTTTTTCAACCTCATCGACTATATACCTAGTTCCAAACCCTGCACATTTGAGGTTGCACCCTCCAAACCGAAAGAAGAGAGAGGGAACTCCTGAAAATTTCCCCTCTCCTTGAATTGAATAGAAGTGTTCTACAAGATAGAGCAAGAATTACTATTTTCCTTGCATGATGATAAGTGAGCGGACAATATCGATAGCTGTTTTTAGTTGGTAATCTTTGTATATCTGCTCTTGTGTAATGATACTTTTATTATCCTCTTCACTCTCTTTGGTGCTATTTGTATCTTTTCCATCTATCTTCTCTAACTCCTCTTGAAGATGTTTTTTTAGATTAGCTTCTCTAACTTCAAGGGTATCATCTTTTTTATGAGGAACTTCACCCGGGAAAACTTCAATATCAGGGGTTACCCCTTTTGCTTGAATGGTTCTACCACTCGGTAGATAGTAACGGGCGATAGTCAATTTTATAGCCTCTTTTCCGTCTGCGGTGATAGGCCAGATAGCTTGAACACTCCCTTTACCGAAACTCTTTTCACCAACTATAACTGCTCTTTTATGGTCTTGTAATGCTCCACTCACAATCTCACTAGCACTTGCACTACCTACATCGATTAGAACTACCATAGGAATATCTTCATATGTTCCGAAGCTGTGAGCTTTATATACCTTTGTTTCTCTATTGTCTCGCCCCTTTTGAGACACTATTACTCCATCATCTACGAATAAATCTACCAATCC
>DTUW01000044.1 GCA_012963895.1 Campylobacterales bacterium
CTCCATCACTACCACAACCAGAAAAGTTGAGAGAAGCAATAAGAGAGATTGCTACGATTGAAAACTTATCCCATTTCGACATTTGACAAATCCTATTTTTGATATTTACAATAAAATTGTAACTCACTTTCTATATTTTAATATCTATTTTTTTGTTGGCACTATCTACTATATATCTGTTTTCTCTTTTCTTCTCTTCCTCTCTTCTCTCCCGTTTTGGAAATTTAGGGGTAGTTTTATAGGTTTCACCATCTATTAGATGTTCATCAATTTCTGCTGTCTCTTCTGTCTCTCTTGTCTCTTTCAATCTCTTGTTATCCTCTTCAAACTGTTGAGCATTGATAATATCTTGGGCAGTTAAACGGCTGTTGTATGAAGCAAACTTATTAGCCACAACTCCCATATTTTGATTTATATATATTTGATTGCCTATATTAGAAATATTAGCCATCACTCCACCTCCATTACAGCTCTAAAACCTGTATCGTTCATCTTGATAGTTTGAGGGAAACCTATTCTATTGCTATGTCTAAGATTTATGCCATAATCGTTCCAAGAGCCACCTTTGATAACTCGTCCATCGGTCTGGACACTATAAGGAACTCCGTTAGATGGAATATCTGACAGGTTTTCGGTGAAGTAATCTTCACACCATTCCCAAACATTACCCGCCATATCATACAAGTTCCACATATTTGGCAACTTTTGTCCAACAGGGTGAGGTCCATCTTTTGCATTATCCCAATACCAACTATATTTGGGTAAATCTTTTACACTATCTCCAAAGAAAAATCTACCTTCTGAACCTGCACGGGCTGCATATTCCCACTCAGCCTCTGTTGGTAGTCTATATTTGTCTCCTGTCTTTTTGCTCAACCACTCCAAATATGCTTTTGCATCTTCATAGCTGACATTTATTACGGGTTGGTCTCCTCGACCAAATCCATCATCACTCGGCAGGGGTCGCCCTGTCGCCTTTGCAAACTTATCATATTCTTCAAAAGTTATCTCTTTTTTGCTAATAAAAAAGTCGTGTTTTATCTCTATCTTTCTAGGCGGTCTCTCGTTATCTGTTCCTGAATTGGTTGTATCGCCCATAATAAAGCTACCTTTTTCAATCAGCACCATATCGGGAGTAATATAGCTTCCGTAGTTTTTCCCCTCCATTTCCACTAGCCCCTCTTTGACTTGAACAGGGATAAAAGTCTCCTCCAATTTCTTCTCTTCTTTAACATATTTTTCACTACTTCCAATATTTTCACTTTGGGAAATCGAACAGCTTGACAATAGAAATAATAAAACAATAGAGATATATATTTTCACAAAACAACTCCTGAATTTAGGTAACTTCACAATTCTATCCAATATAGATTTTAGGTAGAATTTATTAAAAATAGTGAGAAAGAGAGATATGGGTGAAAATAAGTTAGATAATAGAGATATTTTAGAGAGAATCAAAGATGTATTAGATGAGTATGAAGATACCGTTCCAATGGAAGAGTATCTATTGCTCGTTAAAGAATACAAAGAACTATGTGTAAAGTTTGAAAAACTACTCCAAAAAGAGAGAGAGAGAAACCATAAATTTGTAAATGTCAAAAGGGAATTGACAGCAAAATATGAAGATGAAATTAAGGAACTAAGTCTTCAAATAGAGGAATACAAAAGAGAAAACTTACAATATAGAACTCTTTTAAAAGAAAAAGGGCTATTAGGCAACAATAAAGAGGATAAGCCAGTCCTTAAACCAGAAATACACAAGATAATAGAAAAACATTTTCCTCCTGAAAAAATCAAAGAACTCTTAGTAGATGTAGTAGATGATTTGACCAATTCAGTTTTGGATTTCCATAAGATAAAACTATCTTTTTTTGATGATAATAAAATACTTTTACTCCAAAGAGCCATATATAAAAGGGTTATGGTAATCACAGAGATAGACGACCCCCAAATTCTTACAGCAATTACGAATATGATTCTAAGGGAATATTTTGTTTTTGTTCATCGAGAACTTGCCAAACGAGTTCTAGAAGAATCGGCGGTTAGTCGTGGAGTTTTCAAATTCCTTGAAAACCAATTTATAGAAATTGATGAAGAGAGCGAAAGATGGAACAATTTCGCCGTTATGAGATTTATGAAGGAGTATTTGTATAAACAAAAAACAATTGTCAAATTGAAAGAGAAATTGACTGATGCGGTCAAAAAACTAGAACTACTTAACAAATCGATAGATGACAATAGCAAAGATGTCCAAGATTACAAACAGAAGAGCAGAGCCAAAAAGAAACTTGAAAGAGAAATTAGGTCGCTCAAATATGAATTGTCAGAGTTGGAGCAAGAATTCAACAGCTCTTATCGAGAAAAC
>DTUW01000045.1:0-2642 GCA_012963895.1 Campylobacterales bacterium
TCTCATTCTCTTCTATACTCTTTATAGGCTTACAACTATTCTCGTCCATATTTAGGGGAGTAAATTTGAAGTAATCTACCGTAAGCTCTATCGGCATATTATCAGCGGAAACACTATATTTAGCCTCATCAGCCAACCAGTTATTAAATGCTACATTCATCTTATGAGTAGGCAAGTTTTTGACATCGGCCACCTCTTTTCTAATAGGCTCTTCATCAAAATACCAAGTGATACTATCGGGTAAATAGTCTATTGTCCAAGCATGAGGCTGTAAATTGAGGGCTTCTGGTTGATGTGTTACAGGGTCCATATTTGTCATATGATATACATAGAATTCATTCTTTTTACCCACCCCTGTAACTAACATTGTTAAATATCCAGTCTTTTGAAAACTATATCCTATGGTTTCATGGTGTTTAAAATAGTCTCCTCCGTCCCAACTTATTTCCAATCCCTCTCTTACTCCTTTTAATCCACGAGTTTGGACTCTAAATTCATATTTCCCGTAACCGAAAGCCAATTTCGACTTTACCCCTCCACTTGTTGCTAAATACTTTTTCCCTTTGTCGTCTGTTGTGCTTACATAATTTAGACTCAATATCAAATATCCATCTTCTACTTTCACATTATCAGAAGAGAATAGAGAGGCACTACCTCCAAACGAAAAACCATTAGAAACTACCCAATTTTTACTCACATTTCCATCTTCAAACTCATCTATAAATGTCGGTTCTGGACAGAAATCAAAACCAAATAGAGTTGTATATAAAATTAGGAAAATATATATCGGTCTCATGCATCTACCTATATTGTAATATTTCAATATATCTCTATTTTATCAAGGAAATATATGAGGGTAGTTGAAACCTTTCATAGCCACGGGGGAATAGTCTATTTAGATATAGATGAAGAGGGAAATCTCCTATTTATCGATGAGGTTGGTCAATTTGGAAAATTTCACATCGATACCTTTCCAAATATCCAAAAAGAGTTGGATTTCAATATCAAAAATAGAATCTGGAACAGGGCAGTAGCCTTTTCCAGAGACGGAACTAAATTGATTTACGGATTACCAAATAGTTCTGATATGAAAATGGTTTCCCTCGACAATGGAGAAATAATTCTAGAAATTTCAAAAGGGTATCACCAGAGTGAAATCCTTTCCATTGTAACAGACTTAAAAAACCACTATTTTCTTTCTACTGATAGAGACGGTAGAGCCTTTCTCTGGAATATAGAAAGCGGTAGCCTTGTTTCTGCTATTCCAAAAGAAAAGACGGCGATAAATATTGGAGCCTTCCACCCCAGAGATAGTTTAATAGCTACTGGCAATGAGGAGGGAGAGATTTCAATATATGATATTGCCACTATGAATAAATTCCAAACTATTAACAATGAAGCTCCAATCAGAGGATTGCAATTTTTATCGGATAGGTATATCTTGTCATTGGATAAATCCAATATTATTAAACTTTGGAGATTCAAAGATGGTAAATTGATACAAAATATCTGTTCCAGCTCCCAAGTTCTTACAAAATTTGCCACATTGAAAGAGGATAGATTTCTATTGATTGGAGATATTCGAGGAAATGTAGTCCTCTATGACCTCATCGAAAATGAAACTTTAAACAAAAACTATATCACCCTCCCAAATTCCATCACTAACATCGTCTATCTAGAGAATTCAGATTCAATTTTTGTATCTGATGCAAAGGGCAATATATCTCAATTTTCAACTGAATTGGATAGAAAATTACTGAATAGGTATATTCAAAATAGGAAATACAAAGAGGCATATAAACTAATTCAGAGTAACGACCTTCTCAAATGGACAGATGAGGCCAAAATATTAGAAGATATATGGCATCAGATATTTAAAAAAAGTAAAACGATATTGGATAGCAATGAACAAGATTCAATAAAGGTAGAGTTACTATTAGAGCCATTCATAATAGTTCCAGAAAAAAAGGAGCAGATAAAACAGCTATTAGAAGATTTCAAACAATATAGTCTGCTTAAAAAGTTGATTCAAAAAGGGAGTTATTATCTTGCTTATGATTTGGTGGAAAAATATCCAAATTTGAGAGAGACTAAACAATTTAAGCAACTTGAAGCGATATGGAATGACCTATTCCTTAGGGCAAAGATAGAGCTTCTAGAAAAACATAATGAAACAGAGGCAAAAAAGCTTTTAGAGAGTTTCGAAAAAGTTCCTGAAAAAGCAGTAGCTATTAGAAATCTTTTTCAACAAAAAACTATCTGTTTCAATTTTCAAAACATGATAGAGAATAGAGAATACAACAAGGTAATAAATTTTGTTGAACAAAACAGCTTTTTAGAGACCAATAAGGACTATCAAAAAATGATAGAAAATTTAGATAGTCTTATGATAGATATGTATACCAATATCCGAAAAGGAAATTTAGATAAGGCAAAAGAGAGAGCCCTATTTTTGAGCAATATTAAGGATTTTCGAAACGAAGCAAAACAGGTTTTAGAAGAAGTCCAAATTCACAAACAATTTCGAGGATATATCAGAGAGAAAAATATTGGTAAGATTTTCGAGATGGCAGAGAAATATGAGTTTCTCCAAAAATATCCAGTTGTCCAAAATTGCTACTATTGGTATCTAAAATTCGTCG
>DTUW01000045.1:2674-9233 GCA_012963895.1 Campylobacterales bacterium
AAATAGAGGGGAAATTGACAAAGTAAAAGATATTCTATTCGAATTTAGAGATGTGGAGATGAAATATCAACAGATGGCAAATATCTTCAAATTAGCATATCTCACCGACTTACGAAATACCATTAGAGAACATGGAGAATATTTGGAATATGTTTTGGATATTGTGAAAAGAGGAATTAGAAACTATTTCAAAATGTTTGGAGAAGACCAAGAGATAAACGATTTGGTAGATGAGGTAAAGAGATTGAGCGGTGAAAAAATTATTGTTCCAAAATCTGAGATAGGAGATATTGCAAATTGGAACCCAGATAAGATAAAAGATACAATTTTGGAATCTTAGAAGGAGTATAGAATGGGTGTAATTAGAGATGATGATAAAAATAGACATGTGATTACTAGCTTTGTATTTAGAGAACTTGATAAAAAAGATGTTGTTCAGGAAGATGATGGATTTACTCCTATGTTTCATCAGCAACAGGCTCAACCAGAAGAGAAGCCAGTAACTCCACCTCCAACCACAATAGAGCCTATTATCCCTCAACCCCATATAGTGGAACATCGAGAGGAGATAGAGAAGAGAGACAAGATGATTGAATCTCTCTTAGAAAAGACTGATTTACTATCGCAAGAGTTGATAAAGGTTCAGGCTAAACTTACCAACCAAGAGAGCCTATTTCGCGATGAGATGTCAAAGGCAAAAGATGAAGCATTTCATCGAGGGGTGCAGGAGGGGCTTACCCAAGCAAAGTTAGGACATGAAGCTGAATATAGAGAAAAAATCCACCAATTGGAAGATTCCATCAAGAAATTGGAAACTCTATCTGTCCAGTTTGAGAGTATGATAAAGAATTTAGAGAAAGAGCTAATTCATACCTCTATCGCTATTGCAAAAGAGGTTATCGATTCAGAAATAGCTTACAACAGCGGACAGGTAGCTATAAATCTTGCAAAATCTCTAATATCCAAATTGGAGGAAGCATCAGAGATAGAGCTAAGAGTAAATATGCAAGATTATGAGAGTGTCAAAGTTGGATTATCCGATTTACAACATGTCAAGATAGTTCCAGATAGTGCAGTTACTCGGGGTGGAGTAATTGTAACAAGTGATGTTGGTTCAATTGAAGGCAATATTATGGAGAGATATAAGAAAATAAAAGATGACATTTTCTCGAAGATTTAGGAAAGGTGCCTCCTTAGTTGAACTTCTATTTTCTATCGTCATTCTCGCTATTATCCTCTCTCCTATTCCAAAATTGATAAATTCTATCGGAGAGACTGCCGAAATAGTAGCATTGAAAGATGCTATCAGTATTGGAACAGCAAAGACAATGCAACTTAGTCTATACTATTGGGACGAACACTCTCGCAGTTCTACCTATGGAAATACTCGACGAATTTTAGATACCAATAGTAGCAATTTTGGACGAGTTTCAAACTCTATTATTAGGGCTTGTGGTTTGACCAACAGGCTATACTTCGTAATTACAGAAGATACAAATAGAACCCTAATTTCAGCCTCTACCCCTCCCTATTTCCACGATGATGATGAATACAACTCATCTCGATATGACGACTTTGATGATTGGAAAAATTTCATATTGGAATACAACTCCTCTCGTGGTGCTGATATGAAATCTTTCGATTTTCAATTGAGTTTTGATATTTACTATATCAACGATAGCTATGGGGGATTTTTGGACAGAAATAGTAGCAGGGTTACAATCGTTCTGAATAAGAATAATATCAATTCAAAGGATACCAATCTCACCTCAAATCTGAAATTTGCAAAATTACGAGCTACCCAACTTGATAGCGATAATCCTCTGAAATTCAACCTTCAATATATTTCAGCCAATATTGGAGAGGTCGATTACAAGGCTCGATATATCGAATGATAAAGGCTATATTTACCAATACTACTGGAATTCTCTTTTCCAGAATAACCGGTTTCATTCGCGATTTACTCACAGCCTCTATTTTGGGGGTGAATATATATAGTGATATATTCTTTGTAGCTTTTCAGTTTCCCAATCTATTTAGGCGGGTCTTTGGAGAGGGAGCATTCTCCCAAACTTTCCTACCAACATTTATCAGAGTTAGAAAGAAGGGGCTTTTTTCAGCCTCTATTTTCTATCGTCTTGTCTCTGCTATTTTGATACTTACTATTTTGGTATATATCTTTGATAGTGAAGTTACTAAGATGATAGCTATCGGTTTTGATAGTGAAACTATCGAAAAGGCTTCTACATTTGTAAAGATAAATTTTTGGTATCTGCTACTGGTATTCTTCACAACATTTCTATCTGCCCTCCTTCACTATCGAGAACATTTCGCAACTACTGCATACTCTACTGCTCTGTTGAATATTTCTCTAATTTCTGCCTTGCTTCTCTCCAAAGGTGGAGACGGTGAACAGATAGTCTATTTTCTTAGTTATGGAGTTCTTATCGGCGGTCTTCTCCAAGTTATCGCCCACCTCATCGCTATCCGAATCTACTCTATGGATAGGGTATTTTTTGGAGGATTGCTAAGACTTAATAAACTCGATGAGGTTGAGAGTGAAACAAAAGGATTTTTTAAAAGATTTCTCTTTGCTATTTGGGGAGGTGGAACGGCTCAAATCTCTTCATTTTTGGATACTCTCCTAGCTTCACTCCTTACCACAGGTTCTATTAGCTATCTCTATTTTGCAAATAGGGTTTTCCAATTTCCCTTAGCACTCTTTGCGATAGCAACCACAACGGCAATATTTCCGAGAGTTTCTAAATATATAAAAGTTGGAAATCAGGAAAAGGCAGAGGAACTATTTAGGGAAGGGTTTTGGATTTTGTTATCCCTGCTATCTATTGCAACTATTATAGGAATTCTCTTTTCAGAAGAGATAGTATCTCTACTATTTGAAAGAGGGGCTTTTGGAGAAGAGGATAGGATAGCCACTGCACAAGTTCTAAGATATTACCTATTTGGATTGGTAATTTTCGGAATAGCTAAGCTCTTTTCACTCTGGCTCTATGCTCACGAGAAGATGGATATATCAGCGAGAATATCCACCTATTCCCTAATAGTGAAGATGGTATCAGCTCCTATATTGGTCTATCTTCTGAATATGGGGGTTGCCGGTCTCGCTTTTTCAACTACGATAAGTAGTGGGGTGGTTCTGGTTCTCACATTGAGGGAGTTTGGTTGGAAAAGGTTTGGAAAGATTTTTACTAAGGAGAAGATATGAAAATAGGTGTTGCAGGTATAGGATATGTAGGATTGGCTAATGGAATTATGCTATCCCTAAAACATGAAGTAGTTCTATTGGATATAGTTCCTGAAAGGGTGGAGAAAGTCAATAGAAGAGAGTTGCCGATAGTCGATAGAGATATGGAGGAGTATTTTCGAAAATATAGACTCAATCTTAGAGCCACTTTGGATAAGAGAGAGACATACCAAAATAGCGATTTTGTGATAGTTGCAACTCCAACAGATTACGACCCAGAAAGTGGCTATTTTGATACCTCATCGGTTGAAGCTGTAATTAGAGATATATTGGAAATCAACCCCAAAGCTACAATTATCATAAAATCGACTATTCCAGTTGGCTACACTGAACAGGTTCGGAGCAGGTTTGGAGTTTCTAATATTCTCTTCTCTCCTGAATTTCTAAGAGAGGGAAAGGCTTTATATGACAATCTCTATCCAAGTCGTATTATTATTGGAGATAAAGGGGAGATGGGCAGAAGAGCAGGAGAGCTTTTGAGTGAAGGGGTAAAAAAAGATGTCCCTATCCTATATACCACCTCCACAGAAGCAGAAGCGATAAAGCTATTTGCAAATACCTATCTCGCAATGAGGATTGCCTTTTTCAACGAGCTTGATACATATGCAAAGATTCACAATTTAGATACCAAAGCTATTATTCAAGGGGTAAGCCTTGACCCAAGAATAGGGGATTTTTACAATAATCCATCTTTTGGATATGGTGGCTACTGTCTCCCGAAAGATACTAAGCAACTTATGGCAAATTACAAAGATATACCCCATAATCTGATTTCTGCAATAGTTGAAGCCAATCAAACTAGAAAAATATTTATTGCTGATGATATTTTGAGACATAACCCAAAAGTTGTTGGAATATATAGATTGACTATGAAGAGGGATAGTGATAATTTTCGAGAGTCTTCAATTCAAGATATTATCAGGTATTTGAAAAACAGAGTTGAGATAGTGATATATGAACCCCTATTAAAAGAGGATAACTATTTGGGTTGTCCGGTAATTGGGGATATTGAAGAGTTTGCAAAAACATCAGATTTGATAGTAGCAAATAGGGTTGATGAGGTGGTGAAAAGTTTTGGAGAAAAACTATATAGTAGGGATATGTTGCAAAGGGATAGTTAAGCTCGGTTCTCTCTTATCGTTATCTCTCCTGTATCACTTTTAAAAGAGAGATACCGCCCCACCTCTTTTCCAACTTCAACTATATCAATAGCAATATCTTCTCTATCAAGTATCTTTTTAGCCATTTGGACATTTCGGATACCGATAGGTAGAGTATCTATTGAAAAACCTCCGAGAGTAGCCCCTCCAACTATATTTGCTATAAGGTTTCTCTTTTCACTCCCCTTTTCTAACATAAGTTGGATAAGTTTTGAAACTCCAACATCTCCATATCTAACATTTTTGATACCTATCCCGTTCCATTCAGGTTCAAAGAAGTGGAGCAGTCCGCCAATTTTCAAAACTCTATCGTAAAGAGTAACAGCTACCGAAGAGCCAACCATAGTAACAATTTCAGTGGGTTTATCAGCTATGTATATCTCTTCGGAAATAATGATATGTTTATCCATATCTCAAAATATCCCCTATTTTCAACATATTTGTATATTTTATAATATTTTCAATCAGATGAACTAATAGCAAAGGTATATCCTTCAAATTTTTGAAAATAGAGGGTAAAATAACAAAAAATTATCAAATTAGTAGGAGTTATTATGGTAATTTCACGACTTTTAAAAAGTGGATTGGCTGTCTCTGTTGCTATGAGTTTGGGATACTCACTCGCAACAGCAAAAGAGCTTGGGGCTGAATTGTGGGGAACTCCGGGAGACCAAGATGCTAAATTTATGAAGATGACTAAGAAGATGGAAGAGATGGGATTTGTTATCTCTGACCCACACCCACATATCAACATGGGATATGAGAAGTTTTTTGGTTCTACAAAACTGGATAATCTTGGTTTCTTTTCAACTGCTCACGATGAGAAAGTTAGAAAACTTTTAGAAAAATATCCTGAGCTTGGAGGTTTCACCCCTTTCAACCTACATATATTCAAAAAGAAAGGGAAAAACACTACTTGGGTTGGACACCTACGACCAGAGGTAATGGCTGATATTGTTGGACTTGAAGACCCACAAGCACGAGCTGAATGGAATGAGATTTTCCGACCACTAGACCAACTTATTATAAAAGAGATGGGAGCTACAAAGGTTAAAAATCTTTACTTCGATACTCTCCCTGAGAAAACTATGATGAAGTTTGTTATCGATGTCGATATGGACGAGTATGATAATGATGTTGAGACTTTTGCCGAAGAGTTTCAAGAGCAGTTTGAAGAGGTTTTCGAAAAAGCTGGTTACTTAATTGCTGGATACAAAAATATCAAAGAGACCTATGACGACATGGAAAAAGAGTTCAAATATCCAGCCTATTGGGTATATAGTCTCTGCCACTTCCCATTTTCAAATGCAATCTTCAATGATGTTCCAGAAGCTGGTATTTTCGCTCCATGTTCGCTCTATATGTATCTAAATGAGGAACAAAACAAGTTGTATATCGGTATGCCAACACTTGCTAACTGGATAAAAGTAGCCAATATCACCGACCCTGAAAAGATAAAGATGATTGAGAATTTAGATAAAGAGATAGTTCAGCTTTTTGTAGAAAAGTTAGGAGCTAAGGAGATAGACTAAATTCCAAAAAAGGGGGGATATAGTCTCCCCTCCCTCCATATTTAGATTTTCTTATTCATCTGCTCAATTTTATCACTCAACATGTAATTGATGTTTTGAAACAACTTACTAAATGCTTTTGCATTGTCAGGACTGATATTTTCTTTCAATTTGAAAGAGAGAAGAAGAGCAATATTGCTTGTAACTATCACAGTTGCATTTCGCGGTTTATTGGCTATATATGCCATTTCTCCGAAAAAACTACCCTGATTTAAAATTGCAACCTCTTTATCTCCCTCTATCAATACCTTTACACTACCGTTGATAATGTAAAACATCTCTTTTGATGTATTGTTGATAGCAAATACCTTTTCATTTTTCCCCATCTTTAAAACTTGTATATTATCAGTTACAGATAATAGCTCTTCATCACTCATATTATTGAATATCTGAAATTTATTCCCAAACTTTAAAAGAGTTTGTTGAGCCATTGTAAGTCTATCTATTTGGATTTGATTATTCTCTTCTAATAGCTTTTTTTCTAACTCCACACATCTTTTATCACACTCACTTTCGCAATTTTTTCTTTCTTTCTTAACTTCAACACTAATTAGCAAATCCAA
>DTUW01000046.1 GCA_012963895.1 Campylobacterales bacterium
AATGGACATAAAGAGATAGTTCAACTTTTGATTGATAATAGAGCTAAGGTAGATATTCAAAACAATTACGGCTGGACTGCTCTAATGTCTGCTTCTCAGAATGGACATAAAGAGATAGTTCAACTTTTGGTTGATAATGGTGCTGATGTCAATTTGCGAACTAATAATTCTGATACTTTACCGGCTGAACTTCGTAATAAAACAGCTTTGCAGATTGCAGAATTGCAAGGACATCAACAAATAGTCCAAATTCTAAAAGAAGCAGAAAAAAAGCAGATGGAACTAAGGGGATAGAGAAATCCCCTACCCCCCACATTCTATTATCTCCCTATATACCTCTAAATGGTTCTTTAAAAACTTTTCACGAGATAACTCTTTCGCCTTCTCCTTTCCAGCTTTTACAAATTTCATAAAGTCGGTTGATTCTCCATAATGGATTGGCTCTAACCAAGGTAATTTAGCCTGTTTCAACCTCTCCATCAAAATTGGGTCATTTGCTACTAATTTATCTATCTTCTCCTCCAACTCGTCTATATTGTTTGGGTCGAATAGATACCCATTCTCTCCATCTGTTATCAATTCAGGAATTCCCCCAACATTTGAAGCTATGACAGGCTTTCCTAACTCCATCATATCCACAATTGTAGAACCGAGAGCCTCATTTTTTGATGGTAGGATAAAAGCATCAAAATATTCCATATGCTCCTCTATATTGATAATAAATCCGTGCATCTTGACATTAAATAATCTTCTGCTCTTTTCCCTCAATATCGCATCTTGGTCTCCTTCCCCAATTAGGACAAATTGAATATCTGGCTGTTTTCGAATAAATCTCAATGCTACATCTATAACTATCTCAAAATTCTTTATCTCCAATAGCTTTCCTACCATTCCAATAATGACCGTGTGGTTGAATGGAGTTCTATGAAAGTTGGACTCCTTTTTATTTATCTCACTCTTTAAAAACGATGGGGTATTGTAGATAGTTCGCAAATTGTCCAATCTACTATCCCACTTTTTCAATATCCCCTGCTGATAGTTTGAGACTGTAATAACCTTTTTTGCATTCTCATATGCCCTCTTAGTTAGCCTATTGAAATAGATGTCTAAATATCTGTAATACCATCTATCACTTGGAGGGGTAGGCTTATGGTATGTAACCACATAAGGGATATTGTATTTCTTGTAGAGATAGAAAGCTATCAGAGTCGATTTTCTATCGTGTGAATGGATAAGGTCGCAGGTTGTCAATTCCTTGATATACCTCTCTTTGAATAGAGATAGAGGATAGATATAGTCAAACTCTATTATCTCCAATTTGTTACTATTGATAACCTCCTCCAAATTCTCATACATGTTCATCTTCATCTGAAACATCATTTTCATCTCAGGGGAAATTTTGGGATTATTGTTAAATCTATGCTCTTTCTTCTTTTTCCTATAAAATAGTTTCTGATAACACCCTTCAACCTCTGATAATTTCCTAATCAATATCTCTAACTGCTTCTCAGGTGCATTGTAGAACCGCGATAGGTCGATATGACAGATACTCTTTTTACCCTCCATTTTCACCTCCTTTTTAGATATTATTCCAAGTTGTAAAATTCAAGTAAAGGGATAGAAAGTATGAAAAGAACTTATCAACCTCATAATACTCCTCGTAAAAGAACTCACGGATTTAGAGTGAGAATGAAAACTAAGAGCGGTCGAGCTGTTCTTAGAGCTAGAAGACGAAAAGGTAGAAAACGATTAGCTGTTTAAAACATAGATATAGAATAAAACAAGGTTTTCAAGAGATATACCAAACTGGAAAACAGTATCACCGCCCCGCCTTTGTCATCTTCTATAAAGAGAGCGAAGAGAGACTATTTGGCTTTATTTCCAGTAAAAAAGTTGGTAACTCTGTTCAACGAAATCGAGGCAAACGACTATTAAGAGAAGTAGTCCAACACTACTGCGATGAGATTAGGAACGGGTTGTATATCTTGGTTGCAAAAAAGCCAATCCATACAACCCCCTACCAAAAATTACTATTCGATTTCAAAATGGGATTGAAATATCTATATTACAAATAGCTATTTCATTTTGACATCAAAGACACATCTATACTCATCTGAACCGATAGAGCAGAATTTCTCCTTTACCTCCACATCTTCCCCAAATATCTTAGAAAAGAGGGCTTGGAAAAAAGCCTCGTAAAAACTACATATTTTATCTTCTACAATCTCGTTTTTCTTTCCAAATAGAACTATTAGAGAGTCGTAAAGGTATATCTCAAAGTCGCTCCGTTCCTCCTCTGAAATATGGAGCTGGATATACCCCAACCGATAGGTAAGCAGAATCCGATTTAGATAGTTTATCAACGATTCCAAATCGTTATCTTTTAACCACATTAAAAGAGGGGTATTATTCAAAATTTCATCAAATAGATTTTTTGCTATCTCTTCACTGATATATTTGAAGTCGTCCCAATCTCCCAGCTTGTTTATCGTTTCAAGAGTTTTTATAAATAGGAGTTCGGGACCATTCCCGATACTCTTCAATATTTTTGTTTCGCCCAAATTTTGTGGAATATGGATAGCACTACTCTCCTGTGGCTCTTCTTCTTTTAGCACCTCATCGATAGATGAAGGTTTTCTAAATAGTTTGCCCATAAGACAATCCTCTATTTTTTATATAGTGTATCACATTTTTATATCTCTCTTTCGATAGGCGAGGAATGCTATTACTGCAATAGTGGCGATAGAGTAATAGACAAAAGTTGGAATAGGAACAGGGTCGCCCTGAGCATATGAATGCATTCCACTTAGATAGAAATTCACTCCAAAATAGGTCATCAGAACAGAAGAGAATGCGAGAAGTGAAGCGAGAGCAAAAGAGTAAGGGGTATATATCTTAGGGATATATTTCATATGAACCACAACAGCATAGACCAATATAGTAACTAATGCCCAAGTCTCTTTGGGGTCCCAACCCCAATATCGCCCCCAACTCTCATTAGCCCAAACTCCACCTAAGAAGTTTCCAACAGTTAGCATTAGAAGACCAATAATAATGTTCATCTCATTCACTATATTGAGTTCTCTAATTCTAATTTCTATCGTCTCTCTGTTTTTTTCAGTTTTGATAGCAAACAGGATTAGAACGATAAACCCGAGAACTGCACTAAGTCCGAGAAATCCATAACTAGCGGTAATTAGAGAGACATGGATAGTTAGCCAATACGATTTGAGAACCGGCACCAAATTGGTAATTTGAGGGTCAAGCCAATTTAGATGGGCTACGAAAAGTATTACACCCGTTAGGATAGAGGTTGAACCCATAATAAATGGAGAAGATTTGGAAAATAGAAATCCTGCAATCAGAGATGCCCAACCGATATAGACCAAAGATTCATATGCATCACTCCAAGGAGCATGACCAGAGATAAACCATCTTAAAAGTAGTCCTATCGTATATGCAACCAAAATTAGGGTAGCGATAGTTTTCAGAGCAACTGCCGTTTTTCTGAATTTCTCTTTTCCTTTGAAAATTCTAAGAAATCCGATGCCGAGTAGAGCTATTCCAGTTAGGAATACAAATGGAATCAGGTTTTTGAAAATTTGTAATTTGTTATATAGAACCTCTCCGGCTAATTGGATAGTGTTTGGAAAAACATCTATTCCATATTTTCTCTGGAAATTTGAGATACCTATTAGCCCCTTATTTGCATAGCTCCAATTGCCAGTTTGGAGAGATAAATCTACCGATTGAAGGTATCCAACTAATGCAATTCTCACCTCATCGGCTATCTTCTTATCGAAAGTCTGCAAAGCTTCAAGAGGACTAACCCATTTGTGATTTTCATCGTTGGGCTTAGGGAAAATTCGCAATATTTCACCGCTATAAACCATATAGGTAATATTTACCCTCTCATCAACTTTTAAAATATTTTTCTCAAATCTACCTCTAAACTTTTGAGGAGTTCGCGAGGCTGTTTCAACATATTGAGATAGTTTGTATCCCAATAGATTATCTGCATCTTCAAAGAAATCTTGGAATGATGCATATTTCTGATTTTTTGGAAGTCCTAAGATTTTATTTATCTTCTCATCATTTACATATATCATATTTACCTGTTTCCAGAGGTTTGGACGAGCCACCATACCCAAAACAATTTGGTTGTAATTTAGTCCCTCTATTGAATCGGAGCGGTGTATCTTATTCACAATCTCCATATTTAGGGTATCTAATGGTTTCATTCGTCCTTTGCTATCTTGAACTAAGAGAGTTCCAAATTTGTCGGCATGTTCTTTGTCGAATTTGAAAATAGTTCCTATATCCTCTATCTGAATCTTCTCAGCTTTACCCTGTTGAGGTGCGAAATATAGGAAAAGAAGGAATATGGTAGATATTTTTATTAGCTCTCTTCTCAGCTTCTGAAATCTACTTTTTGAACCGAAAAAGGAGATAAACATAGAGATAAACATAATTGCATATCCAATATATGTAATAGTAGTTCCTGCCTTATCGTAATTGACAGATAGAATAGTTCCCAGTTCGTCTGGGTCATAAGATGATTGGAAAAATCTATATCCTCTATAATCTAACACATGGTTCATGTATATCCTGTAATCAAAAGTGGTATTTTTTTCTGAATCGATAACTGTTACCTCACTTGCATACGATGATGGACTCATTGAACCAGCATATCTTTCTAATTGAAAATCTCTAAGTTTTATAGCAAATGGTAGATATATAGGTTTTGACCCGTATCTAATAGCTACCTCTTTTCCTCCAATTTCCAGAGTTCCTGCCTTTCCAATCGTTCCCTTCTGTCCAAAGATTGTAATTTCCCCCTTCTCTTCTCCAACTTTCACATCAAATATATAGGCTGATGGAAATCGTTCTCTCATGTTCTTAGGTTTATCCAAATTGGATACCAATTTTCTCTCTACCCCAACTGCTATATCCCTAAATACTATTGAGATAGTCCCTATTGTATATAGCATTCTCTTTTTTGCTTCTGTTCTCTTTCCAAATTGGGTGGTCTCTCTGGTATCCATTGAGAAACCTGAGATATTTTCATCACTAGATAGAATTAGTCTATCTCCATCTCGGACAAGTCTTATTATCCCTTTGTGATGAGGTTGAGGGGTTGCATTACTATCAAAGTCCAATATATAGAAACCCAAATCATAGGATTCTCCAATATGCAACTCTTTTTGGATTGGGGCTAACCCCTCTCCCAAAGTTGCCATAAAATTGATATAGCTATCTCCTTTGCCATCAGAGGCTGGGACTACCTGATAAGTTGCATAGGGTATATACTCTTTTAGTGATATTTCAACCTCATCGTTGCTATATGAAAAGTGATTTTTCGATAGGTTTGAAAAGAGTTTCGGAATAGAAACCACATTTTTTCCATCAATATCAATATCGAGATATTGAGTATCTGAGAGAATGTAATTAGAGCTATCCCCCTCTCTAATATGCATAGTTCCCTCAAAACCAAAATAGCGAGTAGTCCAAGCTCCAAGAGCTACTATAATAAAAGAGAGGTGGAATAGAGATATATACCACTTTTTAAAATGGTGCATCTTATAACGGAAAAAGGAGAGTAGGAGATTTATAGTAATAGTCGTTAAAAGTAGTTCAAACCACTTAGCCCTATATATCTCAACTAATGCGGTCTCAGTGCCGTAGTCATTTTCAATAAATGTAGCTACTGCTATTGAGATGGCAAAAATTAGTAAGAGTATAGCAGTAACTACCATACTGGATAGGAATTCATAGACCTTTTTCATGATAGACAGATACCTATATTTAGAATTTCCAACATCATATACAAAATATCCTATCGAAGTTGTATATTGAATTTCTCTTTCAAAATCTCTAAGATTGAATTTATCAAGATATTTATCTCCTCTTCTGCCAAAGTCTTATCCATAGCTTGAAGATGGAACCGGATAGTTAGGCTAACCTCATCAGAATTTAGTTGAAAAACATCGACAGGGTAGAACTCTTGAAGTATTGGACTATTTACCCCCAATATTGCATCTCGAATTTTGCGATATTCCATATTTGAAGGAACTACTATACTCAAATCTCTGATAGAGCCTTGATATTTAGAATACTCTTGGGCTTGTGCGGTGTATAGTTCCAACTTGTCTAGCTCTATCTCTCCAATATAGGTTGTAGGAATTTCCAACTCCTCTTGAATATCCAATCTCAATTTGTAGATATACCCTACATCTCTACCTTGTTGAATAACTTTCGCAGTTTGGTAAGGGTGTTGGAGTTGTGAAATAGGCTCAACCTGTTCCAATTCTCCTCCTCCAATCGAGGAAAGCACTTTTTTAGCAAAAGTCTCAAAATCTATCTCTCTCGGTTTTCCGCTATTGGAGATAGAAGGCTCTTCTAACTCTCCTGAAAATAGGAAAGTGATTACCTCCTTCTCCTCTCTCTCTTTTGAAAAGACTTTTCCTATCTCAAAGAGCGGAACCCGTTTTTTTCCAAAATTGATATTTCTTTGAACTCCATTGAGAAGACCAATAGTTATCGTAGGGCGGAGGGTATCCATAGTATCCACAATAGGATTTATAAGCTTCTTACCATTTTCGATAGTTTCAAATCCATACTTTTGGAATATCTTCTCTTCTCCAAAAATATAGGTCATCGCTTCATAGAAACCATTCGCAATAGCTCGATTTCTGATTTTGGATTTCAGTAGATACCGTCGCGATGAGGTGTTATCTCTTCTCTTTTCAGTAAAAGAGAGCCTTTTAGAGGGGATATTATCTATTCCTATAATTCTTAGGATTTCTTCAATAATATCTTGGGAGTTGGAAATATCATGACGAAACTTAGGAACTAAGACGGAAAGGGTATCCCCTTGTATCGATAGCTCAAATCCAAGTTTTTCCAAAATATCCACTACTCTATTTCGAGGTATCTCTGCTCCAATGAAATTGGAGATATAGCTAAATCCAATTTCAACCTTTCTTTTTGGAGTGATATTGGTAAATTTGGCTATCGGTTCTATACTATTCAGAAGTGAAAGGGATTTCAGAAAGTCCAAAGCTATCTGAATATTTGGTTCGCTCCCTCGTGAAGAGTTGTAATATAGTTCATCTGTCTCTAATTTCTTCTCATATACCAATTTCGATACTGTTTCAGGGTCTATATATGAAAGTTCGATAGTTGAGCTATCTTCAACCTTTGGAGTATAGATTCCTATCTTACTATTTCCAACTTTGAGAAGACCATCAGAGTAATCCAGTTTTGGAGTTTCATCTGAAACTGCTTTTGCTACTACACCAGTTGAGTGGGTGATATAGTTTAGGAGGTTTTGCAAATTATCTTGACCCAACTTACCAACAATAGCCAATCTGATTCGGATATATAGAGGAATATCTTCGATACTACCAAATTTCAGATATTGAATATTGTAATCAAAATTTTCTATCTCTCCCGCCACCTCATCGAGTTTAGGAATATTCTTTTTTATCTCCAAATTTAGAGCGGTAGCTAAATCTCTTGCAACTCCATATATACTAAGACAATCCCCCCTATTTGCGGTTAGTTCAATTTCCACCATCTCATCATTGAAGATAGGGAAATCTGATAGGGGTTTGCCGGGTTGTAATTCACCAATGGAACTATCCAGAACTACCACACCGTTTCCAACTCTCGCCATTCCAAACTCTTCGGTTGAGCAGAACATACCGAAACTCTCTACACCTCGTAACTTAGCTTTTTTGATTTTGAGATTTGGCAATTTAGTTCCTATTGTAGCCACAGGAACGAAATCCCCTATCTGAACCTCTCTATCATTAGTAACAATTTGGATATTGGACTCTTTTCCTATATCAACTGAACAGACCCGCAATTTATCTCCATTTGGGTGGGGTTCTATGTTTTCTATCTTTCCAACAACTACCCCATCAGGAGCTGAAAACTTTTTAGAGCTATCTACTTCCAATCCTATTCTATTTAGAGTTTTCTCAATCTCTTCAAGTGAAAAAGGTTCAATATCAATCCATTCATTTAACCACTGTTTTGTTATTATCATCTATCAAACACCTTTTTTATAAAATTATAACTATTCAAATAGAAGGAGAAAAAGTGGATATAGAGAAAATTAGAGAAGCAATTAGAGTAGTTCCAGACTTTCCAAAAGAGGGAATAAATTTTATGGATATTACCACTCTTCTAAATAGAGGAGAACTATTTCAACAGGTAATAAATCATCTATATGAAAGATATAGAGATAGAGGAATAGAGTATATAGCAGGAATTGAGAGTCGAGGTTTTATTTTCGGAGCTTCTTTGGCTACAAAATTGGGAATAGGTTTCGTTCCAATCCGAAAAAAGGGAAAACTACCAGCCGATACCTATTCAGTCTCTTACGATTTGGAGTATGGAAGCGACACCCTCGAAATTCATAAAGATGCTTTTCATAATCGAGATGCGAAAGTGGTTCTAGTTGATGACCTATTGGCAACGGGTGGAACTGCTTCATCAGCAATAAAACTTATTGAAAAGTGTGGGGCGAAAGTTGATGAGGTCTTCTTTTTGATAAATCTCAAATTCCTGAAAGGGGAGGAAAAATTGGGAGTGCCTACATATTCGATATTGGAATTAGAGGAGTAATCCCCTTTTTGTTACAATATTGTAATCGATTTGTGATATAGAAAGGTAATTTATGAAACGACTTAGTTTGGTAACTGCTATATTGCTGGTTTCACAACCTGCATTTGGTGGTGATAGTGATAATGGTTGGTCTGTAAGTGGGAATATTCGAACCGCTTTTATTAGTGATGATGGAGATAGTTATGATGATGAGGTGCATGACCTCGCTACTGGTGGTTCTATCACTGTTCTCACTCCAAAGATTGAAAACAATTTTCAAATTGGAGCAACTCTATATACTGCTCAACCTCTTTTTGGGCAGAAAACAGACCAATGGCTAACGGAACACGACGGAAGTAGCTATTCATATCTTGGAGAGGCATATATTACAGGAACTCTATTTGGAAAAACTGCGGTAATTTTGGGTCGAAAAGTTATCGATACTCCTTTTGCCGATTCTGATGATATTGGAATGGCTCCAAACTCTTTCGAGGTCTATCTGGTTCAAAATAGTGATATACCTAACTTCACTTTTACTGCTGGACGAGTTACCAAATGGGCTGGACACGATGCACCTGTTAGAGGTGAGTTTTCAGACTT
>DTUW01000047.1 GCA_012963895.1 Campylobacterales bacterium
CATCTCTCAATATCCATTTAGAAAATATGGAGTTCTTCTCTTTTCTTCAAGTAGCAAAAAAATTTGGAGTACCTGCAAAAGGGATTTTCATCGTAACAAATTGGACAAACAAAAATGCTCACCAAGACTTTATGCTAAATAGAGATGAAGCTATGAGAAGATTGGAAACATATATCAAAAGATACCTATGAAAGTATTGGGAATAGATCCGGGAACCCAAACTATGGGGTTTGGGATTGTGGAAAGGGTAGAGGATACCCTATCACATATAGATAGTGGAGTTATCAAATTCAAAAACAGAGATTTACAAGAGAGCATCAAACTTATTCCATCTCTCCTCGATGAGGTTACAAGAGAGTATCAGATAGATACTATTTCAATGGAGACCCTATTTTTTGCTATCAATCCAAAATCTGTAATTAAGTTAGCCCAATTTCGCGGAGCATTACTAGCTTACTTTCTGGATAGGTTTGATAGGGTTGAAGAGTTTTCCCCTTTGGAGATAAAGAAATCTATTACTGGAAACGGTAGGAGTTCGAAACAGATAGTAAATCAGAAAGTTCGAGAGATACTAAATATAGAAACTGAAATTAGACCACTCGATATTAGCGATGCTTTGGCAGTTGCAATTACCTATCTCAAAATTCACCAATAGGAATAGATTTGGTTAAAAAGATATGTATAGCGGTAATAGTCGGTTTTTTATTTTCTCTCTTTTATGAAAACCTACTTAGATGGTATGCTGATTTTTTTGTAGTTGATACTGCTACTCGTGGAGCTGATGCGATAGTAGTTCTCGGAGGAAATAGCAGAACCAGAATTCCCCAAGCTATTACCCTTTTAAAGAATGGATATGGAAAAACTATCCTTTTAACTCAACCCCGTCGGCAACAGATAAAATACAAATTTATCCAATCGGAATACGATATTGCAAAACTGATTTTGAAACATGAAAAAATTCACTATGCCACTATTCCATCTCTCAAACCGGGAGGGGCTACCAGCACACTTGAAGAGGCTTACGATGTGGCAAATTTCCTCAAAAGGTATAGGCTTCATAAAATTATTATTGTTACCGATGCATTTCACACCCATAGAGCCTTATATACATTTCAGAAGGTATTTAGGTCAGAGGATATATATACAAAGGTAGAGGTAGCTCCCGCATTTAGTCATAAATACAAAGTATATAGCTGGTGGAAAAGTGAGCAGGGGCTGATAGATTATATAACTGAGTTTTTCAAATTCGTAATATACTTTTTCACCTTATGGAACATTTAGATAATTCTCCGTTCTATCTTTTCAGAAAGCCCTACCAATATCTCATACTCTATCGTTCCCAATATCTTTGCCAAAGGAGTTACAGAGTTGAATATCTCTATCTTCTCTCTGTCTGAGTTTAGAGCTATGCTATCCATAGATACTCTACCTACTAAATAGTTTCCCTCAGGAGTTCGGAATCTCTTTTCTCTTATCGCACTATCTGGCAATCTTCTGAAACCGTCGCTATATCCAATGTCGTATATCGACACTTTCCTATCCTCTCCAACTTCTGAAACTCCACCATATCCAACCCTAAAATAGGGTTTCGGATATTTCAACTCTCCTATCTTTTCCCCCCATAGAGATAGAACGGGTCTCAACTTTGGAAACTTGAAAGATGGAATATCTGGTAAGTAGCCATATGATGCTATCCCTATTCTCACCATCTCATCTCTTATCTTCTCTCCACTCCTAAATAGTCCCGCTGAGTTGTTGCTATGGATATTGATATTTGGAAAGTGGCTAACCACCTCATCTACTAACTCTCTAAATATTTTTCTCTGGACGAATAGGGTAGAACTGATTTCGTCGGCTTCTCGGAAATGGGTGAATATTCCAGATAATCGGAGTTTTCGGACTTTGATGAGGTGGATAGCTCGATGAAGTTCATTTGGAGAAATACCGAGTCGGTGCATTCCTGTATCAACTTTCAATTCAATATTGATATTTCTACTGTATCTCTCCAAATCCTCCAACCGATTTACACCATAGTAAAAGTTACGGTTTTCAACCACTTTGTTTGGAGAAAGGATTAGGATATATTTGAAAAATCTGGAAATTTTTTCAGCCTCATCGGTAGAACGGACAACAGCCCTTGAAATTCCAAACTCTCTCGCAAGTCGGGCTATCTCTATTAGTCCATGTCCGTAGCTATTATCTTTCAAAACTACCGCTATTTGGTCAAGAGAGCCAACTCTACTGTATATCTGTTCCAAATTGTAGAAATAGTTTTCTTTGGAGAGGGTGATAAAACTCATATGGTTTCCTATATATT
>DTUW01000048.1 GCA_012963895.1 Campylobacterales bacterium
TAGTATATGGGGCAAATCTTTGCAGGATTGGCTCATAGTTTTTTGTATTTCCGTGAATTAGAGCTATTCTCTCTATACCTCTCTTTTCCAATTCACTATATAGATAGATAGCTGTATCTGTATAAGCCGTAAAAATTACAACTTTTCTGTTTCTCGATTTTTGCTTTTTCTTGATTATCTCTATTAGCTTTTCCAGTTTCGTATCTTTGGAAGTAAATCCTTTCTCTTTTGTAATCTCTTCATCAAACTTCTCCAAATTCTCTATAAGTTTTCTCATTGATTTCAAATCTTGTTGTAAGTCATTGATAAAATTATCCAACTGACCACTGGAATCTATTTGGGATAGCTTGATTTCCCTTTTTCCAATCGATAAGTCGTCAAATACCTCATCGCTACTTAGTATCTCTCTATCCTCTCTGATAGCTATATCTTCTCTATTAGTTTTGTATTGAATTGCTAAATTGTAGATAGTTTGGTGGTAGTGATTTACTTTGGAAATGGTCTCATAGAATGATTTCCAAGACGATTCAAGTCTTTTAGCGAGTAGTATATAGACCATTTTGACCAAAGCTCTATCTCTCAATTTTTCATTTTTCGTAATATAGGTAATATCTTTCTCTTCAATATAGTAAGCCGGTTTGTAAGCTGTAAATTTTGGAGGCAAACTCTCTAATAAATCCTTGAAATTCTTGAAACTGCCTATACTTTTTGGGGTGATAAATATATTCTGCGGTCTCTTCTTTTTTGGAAATTGCAGATTTTTTATCATATTTCTTGTTCTGGCAACAGTTAGCGAATCTACAAGTCGAATAAATTCAGAGGGTAGTTTTTCAATAAGTTGAGAAATTTTTCTATTTTCTGATGTTAGCCATCGATGAAATTCTCGTTGAGCTACCCCAAAAGTTCTTGCTAAACTCTTTATATCTAAACTATTTGAGAAACCGGAATCATCATCTTTTGCAATTAGATTGAATTGATTTTTAATGTCATTTAATGAATTGTTTATCGGTGTAGCAGAGAGCAAGAGAACTTTTATATCTTGATTTGGCTTTAAAATATGTTCGACCAAAAATCTATATCTATTCGACTTAGAATTTCTTAGATGGTGGCTTTCATCTATAACAAGCAGTTTTGGTTTATCGCTTTGTAGATATGAAAAATCTATATCACCTTTTTCAAGTCTATCTCCAAATAGGTCGCTGTGATACCTAATAATATAGTCGAACTCATCACTCTGGAACTTAGAGTTTCTCCGTTTTAGATATTGTTTCCAATTATTTTCTAACTTTTTAGGACAGAGTATAATGGTTTCTCTACCTTTGAGTTGGTAGTATTTGATAACTGCTAAGGCACTCCAAGTTTTACCAAGCCCTACTGCATCAGCTAAGATTGCCCCATTATAGTTTTCTAACATCTTGATAAGGCTAAGAACTCCCTTTTTTTGAAAATCATAAAGAGAGTTGTAAATAGCTGTATTTTCCAGTTTTCCAATTTCTCGAACTAAATTTGGGTCGTTCTGCTCTCTTAGGAGTTCTCTTCCAAATAGTTCAAATAGAATTTTGTAATATATCTCTTTGGGGGTGTAGTTGGTAAATATATTCTCTATCTCTTCTATAAGATACTCTTTGAAATCCTTTTTATAGATTTTGCCATTTGAATCTCTAAAACTCTTTTGTGTGTGAGCTTCTGGTCTGCTCCACAACTCTTCAAACCACCTTTGTAATTCTCTATATTGGTTGTTATTTCCAGTTTCAGCGATATTCAATTCTATGTTACTCGTCTTTTGTAACCCTATTCCGGCCTCTGTCAAATTGGAACTACCTACTATAAAATATTTCAATCTATCATCTTTTTTATCATCAAAAATATAGACTTTTGCATGACAAAAATTTGGTTCAAGAGTTTTGATTTCTACCTTTGACTGTTTCAGAAACTCCACTACCTCTTTTGCTGTTGTTCTCAATTTGAAAGAGGCTTCAATAGTGATATTTTGGTTGAGTAAATCGATTGTATAACTTCGAGGTTGTTCTACATTGACAATATCACTTAAAATAAATCTATACCTTCTAACTTTACCATTTGTTACTTGCGATAGGCGATTTAAAGCACCAATAGTGAAATAGCCTGTAACAATATCTAATGTTCCATCGCCTGTATATTCCTTTATCCACTCAAATACCGTTTTATTGCTACCCCTATTGTCTATTACCAAAAGTTTCCTTTATGTCAAAATTGGAAATCTACTCCAATAGCCTATCCAGAGCCTCTAATGGGGTTGTGAGATTGTGAATAATTTTATAGACCTCA
>DTUW01000049.1 GCA_012963895.1 Campylobacterales bacterium
AGGATTGGTGGAGACACAAATTTTTTATATGGGATAGGGCGATAGTCCATTTTCTTTATCGTCGTGAGAGAATGATGTATTGGATATTTATTACATTGGTTCTAATTCTAATCTCCTTTATCACACTTCATCAAAGTATCTATTCCCACATGGCTTTTGCCTATTTCACCTTAGGATTGATGTTCTATTTTATGGTAACCAAAAACGAAGTAATAGTTGTAGATATGTATGTAAAGATAAGTGCTTTATATATGGTGTATAGGTATCTCTATTGGAGGGTAACGGAATCCATTACATATACCGGTTTTTTCGACTTTTTAGGAACTATTATGATTTTTTATGCCGAAACCTATTCAACTCTTCTATTTTCTCTCGGTCTATTTACCTCTATTATGATTCTAAATAGGAGGGTTATCAATCTTGAAGGGGTTCCAAAAGAGGAGTTGCCAACCGTTGATGTTTTCATTCCCTCATATAATGAACCTTATCAGATGGTGGCAGATACTGTAATTGCTGCTAAGATGTTTGACTATCCCCCTGATAGCTTGGCTGTTCATGTATTAGACGATGGAGGAACTGACCAGAAATGTAATGACCCCAATCCTCAGAAAGCAAAAGAGGCAAAAGAGAGAAGACAGATGTTTTTGGAATTAGCCGAAAAGACCGGAACAGACTATTTGACAAGAGCTAAGAACCTCCATGCAAAAGCAGGAAATATGAATTCAGCTCTAAAAGTTACCAATGGGGATTTGGTTCTAATCCTAGATTGCGACCATATTCCAACTAGGGATTTTCTCCAAAATACTGTGGGTTGGTTTATGAAAGTCCCCCAAATATTTTTAGTCCAAACCCCCCATGCATTTTATAACCCCGACCCAATAGAGAAAAATCTCAATATTTTCGGTCTTGCACCAGCAGAAAACGATATGTTCTACAAATATATCCAGAGAGGACACGACTTTTGGGATAGCTCTTTTTTCTGTGGCTCGGCAGCCATTATTAGGAGAAAATATCTAACTATTATTGGAGGTATCGCGGGAGATACTATTACAGAAGATGCAGAAACTGCCCTAACTCTCCATGCTGCTGGATTGAAAAGTGCATATATCGCTATCCCAATGGTTCGAGGTCTTCAAGCTGAAAGCTTTGATGGATTGGTTCTCCAAAGAATTAGATGGGACCAAGGCATGATTCAGATATTTATCTTAAAAAATGCTTGGAAATATGGGGGGCTATCGTGGTATCAAAAGATGAGTTACACATCAGCTTCTTTCTTCTGGTTCTTCCCTTTTGCACGGGTAATATTCCTTACAGCTCCACTCTTTTATATCTTTTTCGGTTTAGAAGTATATAAGGCTACTGATATGGAACTGGTAGCCTATACTGCACCTCATCTATTTGTAGCTATATTTATCTCTCAATTTATTTATGGACATGTGAGATGGGGTTATTTCTCTGATGTATATGAATCCTCGTTAGCCATTTTTACATTACCGGCTGCCATAGAGGTAATGATGAATCCAACTGACCCAGAATTTGAAGTTACTCCAAAAGGTGAAGATTCCTCAAAAGATAGGGTAAGTAATCTGGCTATTCAATTTGTTTGGTTTTCGATGCTTTTTATCTTAGGTTTTATAGTCGGCATATATAAGTGGTTTGCCCACCCAGAATTACATGCCGCTCTTGCAATGACTATGGCTTGGCTGGTTTTCAATTCCATATTTATAGTTACCTCTCTTGCAATTGCAAGCGAAAAAAAACAGCTACGACAATATGTCAGAATCCCATCTAATGAAAGGATTATTGTGAAAATCGACACTGATACATATATTGGAAAAATTATCGATATGTCCCTTTCTGGTATGGCTATAAAATTTCCTGACAAAATTATCGAAGAGATGAAACCAAAACTAACACCTGGTAAGGAAATAAAAATTCTAGTGTATGACAATGATGGTCGCTTATTTGCTATATATGGAAATTTTCTAAGATTTTTTTTCGGAAATCGATTTACTATGAGATTTAAGAATGCCGAGACAGATTTGGAACTTCGTAAAAAGTTGGTTGCTCTAATTTTTGGTGAAAAGAGTAGGTGGCACGAAATGGACTATCAAGAAGACCCCAAAGGACCTTTTGCAAGTTTATGGATGTTATTTTCAAGTGCTGCCAAATCTGCAAGTATCAAGGTTGCATATAAAATGACTTGGTTAGATTTTAAAAGAGAATTAAAAGAGTGGTTCAGGATTGGAAAATAGAAAAATCTATCTTTTTAGTCCAGACCGACACAAC
>DTUW01000050.1 GCA_012963895.1 Campylobacterales bacterium
AAGAAATCGAAAATATCTACATCAATTGAAATCATAGTAAATAGTTCATGCAACCAACCATTGATTTCCAATATCACAAATGTAGCCACTACCAATATGGAGGAGATAAAAGCATCAAAAATTGCTACTTTAAAAAGAACTGCACTCCTCATCCAGATAGGAGCTCCAAAGAGAGCCATAATATGCATTCTCTCGGTATGTTCAAACTGCCATATCCTCATCTCTTTTATCACAAGCAGAGTAGAGACTAAGAAGATTGCAATTAGAAAAATATTGCTAATGTTTTTGAATAAAACTAAGAGTTTATATATTTGGTCGTGGGCTTTGCTATATGTCTCAACTCTTTTTATTTTCTCCATACTTTCTAAATTTTCTTTGATATTGAGGAGTTGGGTAGGGTTGGGGTATATCTTCAAAAAGACCCGATAAAAGTTGGGAAGGCTCTCCTTCAATTCACCCAAATCCCCCCTATTGAGTTCATCTTCAAGCCTCGCAACAACCTTTTGGGGGTTGATACTTTCAACCCTATCTATAATTTTTACCCTATCTTTTAGGATATTTTCATCTAACTCTTGTTTAGAGACCAGTATTATTGAGTAATTGTTCCTCAATGTCTCCTCATATATCCCAATAGTTCTTTCGATAATAAAATAGACTTGTAGAGTAAATAGGATTGTAAAGAGTGCTAAGATTAGGGATATATGCTCTCTAAATATCAAATTCATCATAAGACCCCATATCTATCTTTTTCATTTACTATCCGCCCATCGTGGATTGAGTAGTGAGAGTATTCTATATTTAGAGCTGGTGGGATATTGTGAGTTACTACTACAATAGTGGTTTCTAATTGCTGATTTGCCCCCTCCAACAGTTTCCAAATAACTCCACTTGAATAGGCATCTAAATTCCCTGTCGGTTCATCGGCTAATATTATGGTCGGATTGTGAGCCAAAGCTCTTGCCATTGCTACTCGTTGCTGTTCGCCCCCGCTAAGCTCTACTGGAAATCGCCCTTTTCGATGGTATAAATCTACATGAGCCAATAGCTTATCTACCTGTGCCTCACATACCCGTTTAGAGTAGCCGGCAATTAGAAGGGGTAACATTACATTTTTTTCAATATTCCACTCTTTAATCAGTTTGTAATCTTGGAACACTATACCTATATGTTGTCTGAGAGTCATTAAAGCACTTTCTTTAATATTGTTTATTCTCGTGTTGGTTACTATTAGTTCCCCACTTCTGGGCTTTATCTCTCCATAGAGGGATTTGAGAAGGGTAGATTTTCCGCTACCACTTGGACCAGTGATAAATACAAATTCCCCTTTTCTAACTTGGAAGGTAGCATCATATATTATCGGTTCATCTTCTACATAAGCTAATGAGACATTCTGGGCAGATATTACAATTTGGTCACCTATATACATCGCTATAATAACTCTCTTAGGACTTTGTCTATTTTGACATTTATTTCTATGTCCAAAGGCTTTCTAATTAGATATTCTATCTTATTTCCATTGAATAAAATAAATTGGTGTTGAGGGTAGGTATAGCTACCAGCTACGATAGATAGCAGATACCTACCATCTCTCAATCTCAAAATATCTCTAACATGGATAAACCACTCTTTTTCCAAAACTCTATAATCTAGCAGTTCCTCTATTTTCTCTCTCTCTCCTTGTGTCTCTCCTCCATCAGGAACTATCCAACTCTCTTTTGGAGGGGAGCTATCCAAATTCTCCAATCTAAAATTGTAGATATTCTTTTTCATCTTTTTCCATCTCGCCTCATATTTACTCTCTATCTCAATAGGTATATTTTTCCAGAGTTCCATTTTCAATTTTGGCTCTCTTAGGAATAGTTCTAAGGAGTATTGGAAATAGTTTTCGCTATCGGTTCTAAGTTCCAATATCCCTCCAACTTTCAATATTCGTTTAGCTTCTTGTAAAAAATTGGGTTGAATAACTCGTCGATGAGGTTGCTTGTCCCAAGGGACTGGAAAGTGGATATAGATAGTTGATACTCTATTAGATGGGATAGTTTCGAAAAAGTGTCGAGCATCGAAATCTAGAACATAGATATTTTTGAGATTTCTTATCTCTATCTGTTTGAGGAGTTGCTCTATTGAGGGTTTATGGATTTCTATCCCGATAAATGTGGTATTGGGTTCGTTTTCAGCTCTATATAGAAGATGGCGACCGCTCCCAAAACCTATCTCT
>DTUW01000051.1 GCA_012963895.1 Campylobacterales bacterium
TTTCAAATTGAACGGTAAAGAGAAAAAGATATTTGTAAATAGCCAATTGACCAAATTTATTGATGGCAATATAGAAAGTCTCAGAAAATAGGATATTAGATGATAAACAATATGTTCAAAAAACCGTTTCCTCTAAAATTGGGGGATAAAACAAAATTTGCACCTGTTCAAAATTTCAAATTTGCAAAGGGAGTTGGGGCTGTTGCAATCAACTATCTTGAAAGCAATGAAGTTGCAAAACACTACCCAATATTTTTCGTCAAAGATGTAGATGGTTACTCTCCAATCGCTCTACTTGGATTGGATAGAAATAGAAATCTATTCGTCAATAGTGGAGGAGAGTGGAAAAATGGTAGATATATTCCTGCCCTAATCCGCCTCTATCCGTTTGCCTTTGTCAAACAGGCTGATAGTAAAGAGGGGGAAATATCTATCGCTTATGATGGAGAGTATGAGGGAATCAATAGCCCAGATGGAGAACCATTTTTTAAAGAAAATGGAGAACTATCACCGTTTGGAGAGAAAGTTAAAGATTTTGCAGAGGAGACTTTTAAAGCCCTCCGCAGAACCCAAGAGATGTTGAAATTAGCTGATAGCTTAGGATTGCTTTCTCCTGTTGATATTACGATAGGAAAAGAGGGAGAGAAGCAATATAAGGTAACTGGTGTATTCCAAGTTGAGGGAGAGAAGTTGAATAGCCTCAGTGATGAACACTTGTTAGAAGTAACAAAATCGGGACTTCTTCACTTGATATATAACCACCTCGATTCAGCATCTAATTTCGGTAACTTAATAAGTTAAACCAAATACCGATATTGACATATAGATTATTTGGTAAAATTCATCAATTTTTAAGGGAGTAGCAATGAAGAAGCTAACTTTTTTCTCTTCGCTATTTGTCTTAGTAGCTCTTCTCTTTTCAACGGGTTGTGCGACGAAAAAAGATACTAAAAAGAAAACTACAACTAAAAGAGAGAGATATTCAGGGGAGGAATTTACAGAGAATTTTATTCCAAACTCTCCTATTTTGCGAGGTAAGAAAACTATGACCATTTCCGCCAAAGGAATGGGAGTTCCTCCTGTAAATACAATTTCACCAGCACAAGCTAAGGCACTAGCTAAACGGGCGGCAGTTGTAGATGCATATAGACAACTTGGTGAAAAGATGTATGGTATTAGAATCGATGCAAAAGATACCATTCGAGATATGGCTTCAAGAAGTTCAGTGGTAAAAACCAGACTACAAGCTATCATCAAAAATGCAGAAATCATAGATGAGAGTTATAATAATGGACTATATGAAGTAACAATGGAATTGAAGCTTGATGCAAGAAAGTGGCAAAGAGTTTTATCAGGATATAGCTATAACCAAAGGTAAATTATGAAAAATCTAATTAGGGTCGCAATCATCGCCTCTCTCCTATTTCTCTTTTCGGGGTGTTTTGTTGCGATAGGTAGCTCTCCTGATACGGTGATTCAAAACAATCCTTATGCGAACAAGCCATATATGGGAAACCCTCCATACTATTCAGACTATCCAACAGGTTACGAATACTAAACGGGATTGTTTAAGGAATGTTCAAAAGAGGGGTATCTATCCTAATATGGGTTTTTTTCTTTGGAATATTCGTATTTAGCGGTTGTTCCAAAACTGGTGAAGCCCTCGGGATAGATATTCCAGAAGATAATATTATTGACGATACTATCAACGAATCTATTTGGTATCCAATTCGCGACCAACTTTGTGATTGGAACTTCCGGGTTTCTGGTTGTGAAGATGACAATGAGACCAATACAAGTAGCCTAACCTCATCAGATTCCAACTCCTCTTGTCCAAAAGGTCAGATTTTCGACACCGCCTCTAATAAATGTGTAGATATTCAGTGTGGCGATGGATTTGCATTAAAAAATGGAAAATGTGTCGTAGTTTCACAAAGTGGAAAGTATAGAGATATTCGTTCTAAGTGGTTCGATATTCTTACCGAAAAACAGCAGAAGTTGGTTAGAGAGGATAAAAATAATTTAGAACCTGAAAATAGTAAATTACCAGTTTTAACTCTGATTGATGAGGTGCCTAATGGGCTTCTCAAAATGTTACCAGATACTAAGGTGGTCTTGCCTTACTATGTGGCGAGTGAAAATACAAAAGATGTTTTGGCAGTAACTCAGAGTTCTGATAACAATGTAGTAATTCCTCGAATAATAGACTCCTCTAATGGAAACTTCAAAGTCATAGATACCAATTCCATTCTATTTCTGGAACTTGAAGCAGTTGGAAAAGTTGGAGATAATGCATCTGTGAGCTTGAAAGCCCAAGAAGAAGATGCCACCAAATACGACCAAGAGGATATAAATGTAACAATTGTAGAAAATAACCACACATACAATCCAGTTAGTCTATTTTTCACATATGACACTATCATAATTGAGGAGGGAGATAGTAGAAATATCTACTTTGGGATTTCCTATACAGTAAATTCCAAAGTAAAAGTATTGGTTAGAAGCGATGTAGAAAAAATTATGTCCCAACTCGACCAGAATAAGACTCTTGACCTAAGGTCATACGAAGATAACAATATTTTACGAGCCAATATAGTTCCTAATGATGATGGGGTTCCATTCTATTTCCGACTACATGCAAAAGGGAAAGCCGGAGATACAATGGAACTATTCCTAGTAGCGATAGATGAAAAAGGAAACTACGACTATGAAAAATTCAATGTCCTAATTGTTGGAAAGGGAAAAGGGGAGTATCAAGATGTAATTATTCGAGACCAAAACAGTTCCAGCTATACCCCATTGGAAGGGGACGACTATGACAAGCTTACAGATTTGCAGAAATCATTAGTAGATGATGATAATAATAATGTTGAACCATCTTCAACCAATAGACCTGTAATTACTATATTCAACCCTTCACCTCTAAAAATTCCAAAAGGGACATCTATTACAACCGCCTTTTATGTCAAAGATAGAAACAAAGACGAAATATATACGGCTGTCTATGATGATATAGCAGTGGCAAAAGCTGAGATGAATAATCTTGGAAAATTTGCGATTACATATAGTAATAAACTTTTCTTTTTGAAAATAGATACAGTTGGAGAGATTGGGGATAAAGCTACAATAACAATATATTCTCAAAATAGAAATGATAAGAGCCTCTATGACCAAGAGAGTTTTATAGTTGAAATTGTCTCTCCTGATGATAAAGAGGCTACCTATATCCCTCCTCTAATGTATATTGGATTTGACAAAATATATATTGAAGAGGGTGGAATTAGGGACGGATTACAATTTTCCGTTGTCCATTCCAAAGAAATATCTTTTGATTTGAAATTGGCTGATGAAGGTGTAGCCACTCCTCAGTGGATTAGCAAAGACCCTCCAAAATTCTCACTTAAAGCTGTCGGAAAAGCAGGAGATACCACAACTCTAACCATCTCTGTAACTGATGGAGAGAATAGAGATGAGAGGATAATTGATGTCGAAATTGTTCCAGTCGGGGAGCTAGAAAAATATCAGAAACAAGATACAAATAATAACCAGAACACGAATACAAATACGAACCAAAACACAAATACGAATACAAATCAGAATACAAACACGAACCAAAATACGAATACGAACCAGAACACAAACCAAAATCAGAATCAGAACCAAACCCCTGAACAGAATCAGAATACGAATACGAACCAGAACCAGAACACAAACCAAGAACAAAATCAGACCCAGACCCCTGAACAAAATCAAACTCAGGAACAGAACCAAACCCAAAATATAGAGTGCCAACAGGGGTACCATGCAGAAAATGGGGAATGTGTTCCAGATGTAACTGAGCCAACTTGTGATATTGGATACCACATAGAAAATGGTCAATGTGTAGCCGATGATGGAAACGGAGAGCCTCTCCCTCCAACTTGTGAATTGGGTTACCATTTGGAAAATAATCAATGTGTAGTTGATGAAAAACCTCCAACATGTCCAAATGGCTACCACTTTGAAGGGGATAAGTGTGTTCCAAATAATGCAGATAGCGGACAGCCTCCTATTCCGCCAGAGTGTGGAGAGGGGTATGAACTAAATGATAATGGAGTTTGTGTATCTACCAATACCACTCCAACATGTGGAGAAGGAGAACATCTGGATACTGCTACCAATACATGTGTAGCTGATACCAATACAACCTGCCCAGAAGGGCAACACCTCGAAAATGGAACTTGTGTAGAAGATAGAAATTTAGACAATATTCCATACTCTGAATGGACAGAAGAGGAGAAGGCTCAAAAGTCGATGGAGATTTGTAATGTTAAGTTACAAGATGATAGATACTCTGTTCTAAGAGCCACAGAAGTCCGCCCAGAAGGTTTCTCCAATGAGAAAGGAACTCTAATCCTCCATAGCAATAAAACTCCTATTGTCAATGGAGTCAAACAGAATGTAACTATTACAATGATATATATCGAAATTCCACGAGCCGACCCTAATAATAAGATGTTAGATGCTACCTATCGAGTTCCTAGATTTCGAATAGATTACACAATAGATTATGCTGATAAAACTTTTTATGTGATTGATGAGGCTAAACAAACTTGTTATGTAAATACTTTCCCTAATGAAAATAGTATTCCGTTTGGAGTGTTACAAGTCGTCGCCCCTGATGATGTGAAATTCTAATATAGGAGGCTCTTTTGGATACCTTTCCACCATTCCCAAAAAATCCACTTGAAAATGGAGTTGAAAAAGTTAGCAACCTCATCGAGAGAAATAGAAAAGAGATAGAAAGACTACTAAGTATAGAGAATAAAAGATATGCAAATTTTCTAAAACCTCTTGAAGAGTTGGAACGAGATTTAGACGAACTTTTTACTCCTATATACCATATCCATTCAGTCCAAAACAGTGAAGAGAGTCAAAAGGTATATACTAAACTCCTCCCTATCCTCTCTGAATATAGCTCGGATATTTCACAAGATGAAAGAATTTTCAGAGCGGTAAAAGAGATAAAAGAGAAGGAGTGGGATAGTCTCAATCTCGAACAGCAGAAAGTTATCGAAAATTACCTATTGGATTTCAAACTCTCAGGAGTTGAACTAGATAGAGAGAGTAAAGAGAGGTTGAAGGAGATAGACAAAGAGCTATCCCAACTATCTAATCAGTTCTCTCAAAATGTCTTAGATGATACCAATTCGTTTGAGATGGTTATTGAAAACTTTGAAGATGTGAAAGAGATTCCACAATCAGATTTAGAAAGTGCAAAGATAGAAGATGGAAGATGGAAATTTACCCTCCAAATGCCGAGCTATCTTGCATATATTACATATGGTTCTAATAGGGAGTTAAGAGAAAAGATATATAGAGCCTATGTATCGAGAGGGAAAAATAACAGCGAACTTATAGATAAGATTTTGAAACTTCGAAATGAGAAAGCTCAACTATTGGGATTTTCCAATTATGCTCAACTATCACTAGCTACTAAAATGGCTTCATCTACTGATGAGGTGGTGAAGTTTCTATATAGTCTAGCTGATAAATCGAAAGAGAAAGCAAAAGAGGAGTTAGAAGAGATTAGGAGATATTCAGGTTTAGACGACTTCCAACCTTTCGATTTGGCTTACTACTCTGAAAAGTATCGAAAAGAGTTCTATGATATTGACGAGGAGGCATACCGCCCCTACTTTGAGAAAAATAGAAGTGTAAAAGGGATTTTGGATTTCATCGGAAAGCTATTCAATCTCCAATTTCACAAAGCAGATACCCAACTATGGGACGAGAAGGCGGAAGCTTTCGATGTGGTTGAAGATGGAAAAGTTATAGCCCGTCTATACTTAGATTTAGAAGCGAGAGAGAATAAGAAAAGTGGGGCTTGGATGAATGATTGGCATTCGCACCATGTCGATTCCAAAGGCAAGGAACATTTAGCTACCGCTTTTGTAGTCTGCAACTTTCCTCCAAGTTCTCCTAATAGTCCCTCTCTTTTGAGACACGACGATATACATACTTTACTCCACGAAATGGGACATGCTATCCACCATCTCCTAAGTAGAGTTGGAGAGATTAGCATCAGCGGAACTAATGGAGTTGAGTGGGATGCGGTCGAGTTTCCATCTCAATTCTTGGAAAACTTCTCCTATTCCAAAGAGGTTCTAAAAAGTTTCGCAAAACATTACCAAACTGGTGAGCCTCTCCCCGATGAGATGATAGATAGATTGATAAAAGCGAAAAATTTTCAATCAGCTTTGCAAATGGTTAGACAATTGGAATTTGGACTATTTGATTTCAAACTCCACCTAAATCTATATCAAGGCGATGAGGTGCAGAACCTCTTAGATGAAATCAGAAAAGAGATATCTCCACTTATTCCACCAAAATATAACAAGTTCCAAAATAGCTTTACCCATATATTTTCAGGGGGCTATTCAGCCGGATATTACAGCTATAAATGGGCAGAGGTTCTAAGTGCCGACCTATTCTATCAATTTGTAGATAGGGGTATCTTTGATAAAGAAATCAGCTCAAAATATAGAGATATAGTATTAGCCAAAGGTGGAACTCAATCTATGAAAGAGCTGTTTTTCCAACTTGTAGGGCGAGAACCGGATGAAACTCAACTATTGAGATTGAGCGGTATAGTAGAGTGAGAGGGCTACTATTTTGGATTTCAATTTCTATATATCTATTCAGTGGCACTATCCAAATTGCTGTTGCCTCCAATCTTAGTTTTGTTATTGAAAAACTGATTCAGGAGTTCCACCTCATCTATCCAAATATTAGAATAAAAACATCTATCGGAAGCAGTGGAACATTGACCACCCAAATACTACATGGAGCCCCTTACCAACTATTCCTAAGTGCCGACATGAAATATCCAGATATTCTATTCTCCAAAAAGATAGCTCCTATCCCTCCTGTTGTCTATGCAAAAGGTGAGATAGCCCTACTAAGTAGAAAGGAGATAGAGCTAAATGGACTTTCTACCTTACGAAACAGCTCCATTCGGAAAATTGCTATTGCAAACCCCAAAATCGCTCCTTATGGTAGGGCCTCGGTGGAGGCTCTGAAAAATAGTGGTATCTGGAAAGAGATTCGAAACAAAATAGTTTATGGAGAGTCCATATCGCAAACTCTAATATACACTTTAAAGGTTACCGATATTGGAATAGTGGCTAAATCTGCTCTTTTCAATCCAAAAATGAAAAATCTAAATTGGGTAGAGATAGATACTAAGCTATACACTCCAATATCTCAGGGAATGGTTGTTCTAAATCGAGGGTTTGAAAATAGTGAAGTTTGGGAGTTCTATAATTTCATATTGAGCAATAGAGGACAAGAGATTTTTAGAGAGTATGGATATGGAGAGTGATACTATTACCGCTATTGCTACCCCTCACGGAGTTGGAGCGATTGCTATTGTTCGGGTAAGTGGTCAAAAAGCATTAGATATAGCCTCAAAGATGACTAAGAGGGATAAGAACTCCTTTACTCCAAGATATGCCTATCTGATGAATATATACGATTCCAAAAATAGGGTAATAGACAAAGGGATAGTTATCTATTTCAAAGCCCCCTACTCCTTTACAGGTGAGGATATAGTGGAGTTCCAAATCCACGGGGGGATAGCAGTATCTAAATTGGTTCTAAATACGGCACTCCATTACGGAGCGAGATTGGCAAGGGCTGGGGAATTCTCCAAACGGGCATTTCTCAATGGAAAAGTGGATTTGACAGAGGCAGAAGCCATAACCTCTATTATTGAAGCAAAGAGCGAGGAGGCGGTATATCAACTATCTAAGCAACTCAATGGAGAGTTAAAAACTCTTGTATCTGAAATCAGAGATAGATTGGTTCATGTTTTAGCCCATTCTGAGGTGGTGATAGATTATGCAGAAGAGGATTTACCAGAAGATATTGAGAGAGATATATATAACCAACTCCAAGATATTTCCAAATCCCTATCCAATCTACTGGAAAGTAGCAAAAGAAGAAATAGGATTTTTGAAGGGTTTAAGATAGCTATCGTAGGTCGTCCAAATGTTGGAAAAAGTTCATTGCTCAATGCAATTTTGAACGACGAGAGGGCGATAGTTACAGATATTGCAGGAACTACAAGGGATAGGGTGGAGGAGTATATCAATATCGGAACTCACTTAGTAAAGATAGTAGATACTGCTGGTATTCGAAAGAGTTCAGATATTGTAGAGCAGATAGGAATTGATAGGAGTATTGAAGCGATAGAGGAGGCTGATATTGTCGTTGCCCTTTTTGATGGTTCAGAGGAGTTGCAAAAAGATGATTTGACACTGATAGAGATATTGAAACGATACACCTCATCGAAAGATATTCTATTAGTTTTGAATAAGAGAGATAGAGATAGAAAATTGCTATTTCCTGAAACCATCTCACACCTACCTACTATCCAAATATCCTCTAAATTTAGAGAGATAGCTCCACTTTTGGAGAAATTAGAAGAGATTCTAAATTCTCTCAATACCTCATCAGATGGAGGAATAGTATTGAGTTCGATAAGACAAGTCGATGAGGTAGAGAAGACGATAGAGGCTATCCAATCGGCTTTTGAACCTTTGAAAAGTGGAGAGCTGGAACTATTTTCATTCTACATCAATGAAGCTATCAACCATATCACCTCCATATCAAGACCATACCAATATAGTGAAATGTTGGACAAGATGTTTAGTAGTTTCTGTTTAGGAAAATAG